>CAIWUD010000402.1 GCA_903915775.1 uncultured Chloroflexota bacterium
ACGAGAAAGCCCATCACATAGTCACCATTAATGGTTGGCCCATACCCTGCGAAGAGGGGCTGATCACCAAAGGTGATCGTCTGACCTTCAACCCGACCTGGTTGCAGTGTACCATTGGTGTCGGTGTAGCTGCGTAGATAGGCGGTAAAGCTATCCCCAGGGATGGGGATGAGCTCGTAGGGCTGTGGCTCCTGCCGATCACGGCTCCGTGGGAAGCCCCAGACCCGCTCGAGGGTGGCCTGTCCATCACGAACAGTGAAGACCAGACCGGCATCAGTGCGCTCGCCAGTTGCCTGTGAGATGTAGACGCCCTCAACCCCGTAAAACTCGGTACCATACTTGATGGGACCAAGCAGCACCTCGATCGATTCACGACCGTTGCTCAGGTACCAGTTCGTTGCATCCCAGGTCAGGCTCAACGTATACTCGCCCTCACTCCAACGCGGCTGATCACCGGGTACAACGATTTCATCAGGTGGGTAGATAAAATCGACGTTGATCAGATCTACTGTCGTGCGATCAGGGCTTGCGATGCCAATGAATGAGAAGACGTAGGCAATATCCCGTCCAGAGATGCTACCCTCCAGGGTAACCGGGCTGTTGATACTGACCGTAGGTGCGCTCAGGCGCAGATTACCGATGGTTGGCTTCGTGACCGCAGTGGTGCCGGCTGTGTGGAAACTAGTCAGAAACTCACCCCAGCGCGAGATGCTCGGCAGGGGTGAGGCCCGTTCATAGGCCTCCACATAGAGTTCGCTCGTCTGTGGGAAGTAGATCGAGACCCCACTCGTGTTGACATGGTAGCTCCCCGCACCATTCGCGATACGGGTCGCCGCAATGGCACGCTCCAGGGTCGCCGCGGCTTCAGCCATTGGCCCTGAACCGCTACGCTCCGCCAGGAGCTGTGCGAAGTGGCCCAGATCCACCGCGTTGAACTCCTCGGCGTTGGTTGGTGCATAGATATCGGTGTAGGAACGGGACTGGGCAATAGCCGTGTAACCAGGCCCACCGAGCTGGTCGATCATCGTCCCAGCAAGGGTGTCGAGCGATCGGTTAATCTCATCGATCCGAGTCAGATCGAAAGCTGAGAGGGTCACGTCCTGCGAATCTGAACCTTCATATGAGGCAATGTAGGTATCGACAATCGTCTCAGCTAGACGACTCGGTTCCTGACCCAGATCAACTGCTAGCGCTCCGAGCCAGGCGTCCCAGGCCCAGCCCTGATTGGGCTCGAGTTCGGCTGAAGCAACCACCAGATCCGCGTAGGGTGCAACGGTCTGGAAGACGTCGAGTTGAGCCATAAGGCAGGCGTCGAAGCCAATCAGATCGAGGCGTCCGTAGTTACTACGCGCACGGGCGGTCTCCAGTGCCGAGCTCAGTTCGGGCATGCCGAGGATATCATCATCCGTATCGTCACTCGCCACACCAAGCCAGGAGGCACCATGATCCCAAATGATCAGGGCGTAGCGTTCGGCGGGGAAGGTGCTGATGCCCCAATCGATGAAGTCGGCCAGAACAGTCGGATCGCCCATGTTGAGCTCGCCGAGGTCTTCAAGGGCCGCATCGGCGGTCGGTTCCATGCCCCGTTCAACGAGGAACCGCTTGGTGCCCTCCCAGTCCCCAGCCGAGCGGTCATCCCACTGCTCAGGCGAACTGATCCGATCGAGTTGCACCACTATCTTCAACTGCTCGGATGAACCCACAGCTGCCATCTCACGGATATCGTCAATGGCATCAGGTTCCAGATTATTATCGCCATCAAGGTAGACGAGGATGGTCCAGGCTGCTGCATCCGACGCAATCGGTGCACGCGTCGGTGCAGGACCGGCGGTCGGTAGGTTGAGTTCACCACTCACGCTGGTCGAGCCGAGTAGCTCATTCAGATCCAGATCCAGGTAGCGGATCAGGGCCACCCCGCCACCTACGAGACCCACCAACAGACATGCCATTACACCCGTGATCATTAGGAAGATGGGGAGGCAGCGCCGACGACGTTGGGGTGGCGGTGCACTAGGGGCCTGCGGAACAGAGCCGATCAGATCGGCAGGGCGTCCTGGTGGGAGGGGCTGCTGGACCTGTGGGAGGGGCTGCTGGAGTGGCGGGGTAACGGGAAGTGTCTTATCGTAGGCTGCTGGCAGTTCGAAGCGAAATGCTTCATCCCCGATCTCAAAGACATCACCAGGGTTCAGACGGTGTACCTGAATACGCTGACCATTCACCTGAGTACCATTCGAACTGCCCAGGTCGCAGAGGAGGTAAAAGCCCGCCTCAAACCGCACCTCAGCGTGGCGCCGTGAGGCTAGGCCACTGGTAATCACCACGGCATTATCGGGGGTGCGGCCAAAGCTGAGGGGAGCGTTCGAAAGGGAGTAGCTTCGTCCGGCAAGGGGCCCGCGGAGGGCCACGATCTGAGGTTGTGGTGACACCATAGCCTCCTCTCACAACCAGGTTGTTCGACAGCTATAGGGACGGAATGGCGCTACGCTTAGGCATGCTTCAGCTTAGTTTGTCCGTGCGACGAGAGGTGTAGAGGGCTGTGCTCTCCAACTCTGGTACTGCCAGATGGTCACGCTGGCGCAGCCAACATCGGACCATGCCCTAGCTAAAAGCCCACCTCGATAATGGTGCGCGCCGTCCGATCCTGAAAGAAGCCGACGCCATCCTGGATAAGACCGACATAGAAACCCATCTTCGTCTCACGACGTAAAATCTGGATCTGGCCAATAATTTCGACCTCCTCACCAGGCTGGAGGAAGTCCTCTACCCCCGGGGTAGACCACTGATCCGGCGGCCGTTCAGAGAGGGCCCAGCGGAAGGGGTAACGCAAGGCACCCCCACCACTATTGGCATCCCAGTCGACTCCGACACGCCAGAAGCCACCCGCCTGAGCCGTGTAACGCCCCTCCTCAACCGATGAGAAGACCTCATCCGTGCTGTACTGGAAACCACTGGGTGGTCCATAGGTACGGATCGGTACATCACCCGTGTTACGCACACGCACCGTGACGGTGATGACGCTCCCGAGCATCACCTGCTGCGGTGCAATATAAGCCGAGACGATACGTGCTTCGGGCTGGCCAACCTGGGCTAGGCTGATCGAACCCTGCCGCTGCACGAGATTGCCGTAGCGGTCCTCGGCACGTACGGTGTAGGTGTAGACTCCCGCGGGGAGTAGTGATCCGTTGGGGCGCTTGCCATTCCAGACATGGTGCTGCTCAAACGGCCCCTCTTCCTCGCGTGTGACGATGGGAACGACCTCACCATCTGGGGCGGTGACGGTAATGTCGACCGTTGCGGTCACTGGTAGACGGTAGGTAAACTCGGCAATATCATCAATGGCGTCGGCGTTGGGTGAGATCGAGTTGGGTAGGACGGTCAGGCTCTCGATGGTAGGCAACGACAACTCCTGCCCTGCGATACGCAGCCCTAGGCGCTGTTCGGCACGCTGACCATCAGCAGCCTGAGCTGCCACGATCAGCTGATAGTCACCGGGGGGGAGCATCCGGCGGAGAATCTCCGGATCGTCCGTGGGGGCTGTCCCATCGAAACGGAGCACGTAGGGATCAAGATCTGCAGGCCGAAACTGGGCCTGACGTAGGTCATACCTGCCCCCACTCGGATCGAGCAGGTAGATATCTACCGTGGCGTCACGCCCTATATGGTAGCTGATGGTCAGCGGCTGATCATCCTCGGCTGGAGTGAAGATCTCCGCACTGAGAGTCACCTCACCTAGCAGCGATCCACTGCCGCATGCACCGAGTAGCAGGAGAGCGGCAGTGCAGGCGACAACTATGATTACGTAACGTGGCAGCAAGAGGAGGGCATGGTTTCTGTGCATAGTGGGAATATGCTACCAGGAGTTGCGCCCTAGCGCAACTGTCTCACGGGCAATCCCTACCTGCGTGCTATAATCTTCCCAATCTTGGCACCTGCACGGGAGGTGTGGAGGGCGCAGTCCTCTACAAATGACCCTAACCTAACCCTGTTGGCGCTAGACGGTCAAGTCGGCGCAGCCAAAAGTGAACCATACCTGAAGCGACCAGTAGGAATAGCACTATGCAGGAGTTGGCGATCACTATCGACGATGTACGTGCAGCAGCGGAGCAGTTGCACGGTATCGCGAACTACACCCCGATCCATACCAGTCGTACCTTGAACGAACTCACCGGACGCGAGCTCTTTCTCAAGTGCGAGAACTTCCAACGAACCGGATCGTTCAAGTTTCGCGGTGCGTACCACGCTATCAGTAGGCTCAGTGGTGTTGAGCAACGACGCGGTGTGGTTGCTTTTAGTAGTGGGAACCATGCCCAGGGTGTGGCCCTCGCTGCACGGCTGCTCAATGTACCCGCCGTCATCTGCATGCCTGACGATGCCCCGCCAGTGAAACTAGCCGCCACCCGTGGCTATGGCGCCGAGGTGCTGATCTTCGACCGATCGACCGTTGATCGTGATACCTTTGCGCGCACGATCGCTGAGGAGCGCGGGATGACGATCATTCCACCCTACGACCATCCCGGCATTATTGCTGGTCAGGGTACCGCTGCCTTGGAACTACTTGAGCAGGTGCCTAACCTCGATGCCCTGATCGTTCCAGTAGGCGGTGGTGGTCTGATTGGCGGCTGTGCCGTTGCGGCTAAGGCACTCAACCCCACCATTCGTATCTTCGGTGTTGAGACTGAAGGCGCTGATGATGTACGCCAGTCGGTCGAACGGGGTGAGCGGGTGACGATCAAACCCCCTGCAACGATTGCTGATGGCATCCGTACAACCTCACCGGGAAAGTTCACCTTCCCCATCATTCAGCAACTGGTTGAACAGATCCTCGTCGTCTCCGATCCGCAGGTAGTTGAAGCCCTACGCCTCCTCCTGCTACGCCTCAAGCTGGTCGTTGAGCCAACGGGTGCGGTTGGACCGGCTGCCCTCCTCAGCGGCCTCGTCCCTGCCGAATGTCGGCGGGTTGGCATCATCGTCTGCGGTGGGAACCTAGACCCCTCGCTGCTGACGCGACTCTGGTCGTAGCCGGAGTTCATGAAAAATGGGCTTCCATACTTCTATGGAAGCCCATCTCTTTTGGCGACCCCAGCGCGACTCGAACGCGCGACCTCTTCCTCCGCAGGGAAGCGCTCTAATCCACTGAGCTACGGGGTCATCAACAACCGACGTCGCGGATTATACCACGCCCTCGAATAGATTGCAAATCCGCTGTTAGGGGCACCTGTTCACGATCGGGGTAAGCCAACGGCCGGGCAACCGCGGGGGTTGCCCGTACGGGGCTGAGGCTGAGACAACCTCGCTAGCTACGTGTACCTACATGCTCAGGGTGGGCAAGTAGCCAGGTACCCGGCGGGCCATAGTTCCCTGTTCAAAGGCATAGGCCAAGCGAATCAAGGTAGCTTCGCTAAAGGCCTCGCCCATAAAGGTTATACCAACAGGGAGACCGAAGGCATGGCCAGCGGGTAGGGTAATCAGGGGGTAGCCAGCGCGTGCGGCAAACGACGAACTGCCGCCGCTCAAGCGATCACCATTGAGGAGATCCGTCGTCCATGCGGGTGCCATCGTCACCGCAACGATAGCGTCGAGGCGATGGGCAGTCATGGCCTGGTCGATCAGCCCACGAGTGCCATCGCGGCTCCGCGAAAGGGCCTCCAGATACTCCGGGCTCTCCAGCCCGCCTTTGGCCTCAGAGAGCTCAAAGATCTCTTGGCCAAAGTAGCGTAACTCCAGAGCGGCGAACTCCTGATTGAAGGCAATCAACTCGGCCAAGCTACGCGGAACCGTTGCAGTGGGATGATCAGGATGGGGCACACGCGTCGCAAGGTAGTCGGCCATCGCCTGCTTGAACTCGTACAGTAGTACAGTGAACTCATCGCCCTGCAGGTAGTTTTCGCTAGCAGTCAGGGGGAGTGGATCCACCAACTCGGCACCGAGGGTAGTCAGTTGGGTAAGCGCCGTATGGAAGACCGCATCGGCATGCCGATTATAGCCAATCGTGCCAGGTTCGCGCATCACACCGATACGTGCACCACGTAGACCGTCCCGATCGAGAAAACGGCTATAGTCGGTATGCGCGTGCTCAGCCGACGCGACTGTCGCGGGATCGCGTGGATCAGGGCCACGCATGGCAGTAAGGAGCAGGGCCGCATCGGCAACTGAGCGGGCGTGCGGGCCAGCCGTATCTTGAGTTGGTGAAATGGGAACAATACCAGCCCGACTCGTCAGGCCAACCGTCGGTTTGAGGCCGACCACTCCGCAGAGTGCTGAAGGAGAGACAATAGAGCCATCCGTCTCGGTGCCAACTGCCGCCGCACAGAGGCTCGCTGCCACCGCAACCGCCGAGCCAGCGCTCGAGCCACAGGGGTTGCGGTCAAGTACATGGGGGTTCTTGGTCTGGCCACCACGTGCACTCCAGCCACTCGATGAGCGGGTAGAACGGAAGTTGGCCCACTCGCTGAGGTTAGTTTTACCGAGAATAAGCGCCCCTGCCGCTCGTAGGCGCGCAGCGACTGTCGCATCTTGCACCGGGCAGGAACGAGTCAGGGCAAGTGAGCCAGCTGTCGTCAGCATCTGGTCGGCCGTATCGATATTATCTTTGAGCAAGATCGGGATGCCGTGCAGCGCGCCACGGAGTGAACCAGCAGCACGTTCGGCATCGAGTGCATCAGCGATGGCCAGTGCATCAGGGTTAAGTTCGATGACCGATCGGAGCGTGGGACCGGAATGGTCGAGGGCTGCTATACGTGCCAGGCACGCCTCGGCGAGTTGACGTACCGTGAAGCGCCCTGCAGCGAGCCCCGCCTGTAGATCGGCAATCGTCGTCTCGTTGATCGCGGTCCCGATGGCCGATGTATCGAGTGCGCCATCAGTTGATGTAGTCATCACGGTTTCCTATCAGACATTGTGGCATGCCACCAGCGTGGTTCCAACCGGCCGTAACTCGGGGCTCTCGTGACGGCAGCGCTCGGTAGCCAGTGGACAGCGCGGGTGAAAGCGGCAGCCCGACGGTACATTCATCGGGCTTGGGAGTTCTGATTCCAAGGGGGGTATTGCCTCACGCCGCGTTGGGTCAGGGAGGGGGATGGCACTAAGCAGCGAGCGTGTGTAGGGATGTTGGGGATGGTAGTAGATTGCTTGACTTGGGCCAAGCTCAACGATTTTACCGAGGTACATGACCGCAATGCGATCGCTCACATACTGTACGACACTCAGATCGTGAGAGATAAAGATCATCGTCAGGGCGAGATCGCGCTGCAACTCCTGAAGCAGATTGAGCACCTGGGCCTGAATTGAAACATCAAGGGCCGAGACCGGCTCATCAGCGACAATGAGTTGGGGACTGCAGGCGAGGGCCCGTGCAATGCTGATACGCTGACGTTGGCCGCCGCTGAACTCGTGTGGGTAGCGCTCGGCGTGTGTACGATCGAGGCCAACCCGTTCGAGTAGATCTTGCACGCGAGAACGGCGCTCTGCTGCACTCCCAATACGATGGATGGCGAGGGGATCAGCAATGATGCGCCCGGCTGTTTTGCGTGGATTGAGCGAGGCAAAGGGATCCTGAAACACGATCTGCATGCGCCGACGCACCACCTTGAGCTGCGCACTGCTCATGGAGCTCATGTCCTGACCATCGAACAGAATACGTCCGGCGGTGGGTTCGAGCAGGCGCATGATCAGACGTACCGTGGTACTCTTCCCACAGCCACTCTCGCCGACAAGCCCGAGGGTTTCGCCTGGCTGCACCGTCAGATCGATACCGTCAACGGCGCGCAGCGTGCGTCGCTGGGCACTAAAACGTGAACCGACAGGGTAGTACTTGATCAAGCCCTGAACCTCAAGGAGTGGATTCATGGGCGGACTCCTCTCGTAGCAAGCAGCGAGCCTGACGTCCTCCACCAAGCTGAAGCAGTGCAGGTGCCTGGTGGTGACAGCGCTCCTCAACAAGGTGACAACGCGGGGCAAACGAGCAGCCCGTTGCAATGTCGCCAGGACGGGGCGGTTGGCCGGGGATAGGCCGTAACGGCTCACCCCGTCGTCGACCGTGGGGCGTGGAACGAAGCAAGCCAATCGTGTAAGGGTGTTGTGGATTGGCAAAGAGATCCGTGGTAGGTCCCTGTTCCACCACCTGACCCGCGTACATCACGGCGACACGGTCGCAGAGCTGGGCTACGACGCCGAGGTCATGGGTAATCAAGAGTACCGCTGCACTTGAGCGCTGACGTGTCTCGCTGATCAGATTGAGAATCTGCGCCTGAATAGTGACATCAAGGGCGGTTGTTGGCTCATCGGCGATCAGGAGGTCGGGTGCGCAGGAGATACCCATCGCAATCACGACCCGTTGGCGTTGACCGCCGGAGAGTTGGTGGGGATAGTCATGGATGCGTCGTTCGGCATCGGGGAGGTGTACCGACTGCAGGAGTTGTACGGCCGTACCATCTGCTTGACGGCGACTGAGGCCCATGTGGTAGCGTAGCGCTTCGCCAATTTGGCTGCCGATACGCATCAACGGATTGAGCGACGTCATGGGATCTTGGAAGATCATGGCGATGCGATCGCCTCGCAACCGCTCCATTTCAGCTTCACTCAGATCGAGCAGATTACGCCCGCGAAACTGTACCTCGCCGGCGACGATCTTGCCGGGTGTGAGGCGTAAGATCGAGAAGGCCATTGCCGACTTACCGCTTCCGCTCTCGCCAACTACACCAACGATCTCACCAGGAAAGATATCGAGATCGAGGCCATCTACCGCACGTACGACGCCGGCTGCACTCTGGAACTCGGTCTTCAGGCCGCGCACACGCAGAATCGGCTCAGGCTGCATCTTAGCGTCCCCCTTTACGCAACCGCGGGTCGAGGGCATCGCGGAGGCCATCGCCCAGAGAGTTAAAGGCAAAGACAAGAAGCACAATGGCGATACCGGGCATGATAATCGCATGGGGCGCAACGAGAATAAAGCGCCGACCGTCAGCCAGCATGCTCCCCCAGTCCGAGGTGGGCGGCTGAGCACCGAGGCCTACAAAGCTCAGGCCAGCAGTCTCGGTGACCATCCAGCCGATATTGAGAGAGACGAGCACGAGAATAGGGGCGATAATATTGGGTAAGATGTCGAGGAAGATGATCCGCGCATGGCTAGCACCGGATGCGCGGGCAGCCTCAATATACTCCATCGACTTAATCGAGAGCACGGCACTCCGCACATTGCGCGCATAGAAGGAGATATTGACGATCGCGATGGCGATCATGGCGTTAACCAACCCTGGGCCAAGGGCAGAGACGAGGGCAATGGCGAGGAGTACATAGGGAAACGCGAGCAGTACATCGATCAGCCGCATGAAGATGTTATCGACGAGACCGCCGAAGTAGCCAGCAATGACGCCGATCAACGTCCCGATGGTCAGTGCGATCGTTGCCGCAACTACGGCAACGAGCAGCGAGACCCGCGCCCCCCAAATCAGACGGCTGAGAATATCGCGCCCCAACTGATCGGTACCGAAAAGGTTTCCCGGTGTGCCGGGTGGTTTGAGCCGTGCAGCCGTATTGATCTCGTTCGGATCGGTAATCAGCAGAACAGGAGCGAGCAGGGCTAGGAGGGTCACCAGCAGAATCACCACCAGGCCAAACATGGCTAGGCGGTTACGTGCAAGCCGGGTGAAGGGCGTATCAGCCACCGGTCGGCGTGAAGGGAAGCTAGGGTTGGCGAGCAGCGGAGCAGACGAAGAGCCCTCGGACATATTCCCCTCCCTCAGGCCACACGGATGCGCGGATCGACCGCGGCATGGATCAGATCGGTGACGAGATTAATCAACACGTAGCTCGTTGCAATCACGAGAACTCCCCCCTGAACAATGGGGAAGTCGCGCTTGAGAATAGCCTCAACCATTAGGCTACCGATCCCCGGCCAGGCAAAGACCGTCTCAACATAGACTGCTCCAGCGAGCAGGATGCCCGCTTCAAGCCCCAAGAGGGTAATGAGGGCGACGAGGGTGTTACCGAACGCGTGATCGAAGATCACTCTGCTCTTTGGTACACCTTTTGCCCGTGCCGTCAGTACGAACTCCTGACCGAGGACTTCAAGCATCTGTGAACGGGTGAAGCGTGCAATCACCGCCATCGGCACGAGGGCCAGCGTTGTTGCCGGCATCAGAAGGTGGATGAATAGCTTACCCCAACTCGGCTCGCCTTGGGGCGGATACATGCCAGAGGCCGGCAACCAGCGAAGATTCACCGCAAAGAGCACAATCCCGATCATGCCAATCCAGAAGGCGGGCATGCTTACCGCAAGCATCGCAAAGCCAGCCACGAGCCGATCGATCAGACGGTTATGGTTGACAGCTGAGACCACACCCAGGACTAGGCCAAGCGAGAACGAGATCACCGCGGCTGCCGTTGCAAGGATCAAGGTCGCCTGAAAGCGTCCCATCAACTCGGGCAGTACGGGACGGTTGAGTTGAATACTGCGCCCCAGATCGCCCTGGAGTGCGCGACTGACCCAGCGCAGATACTGCACGGGCAGGGGGTCATCGAGGCCAAATTCGGCCCGCAGCCGGTCGATGTCGCCAGGCTTCGCTGTCGGTCCTAGCATAATCTGCACCGGATCGCCTGGCGTGAGATGGAGTACCAGGAAGACCAGGATCGAGACGCCGACAAGAACCATCAGGGCAGATAGGAGGCGCTGCACAATATAGCGGCGCATCGATGCTTCCTTTTCGTATAGCAGAATGTGGGACGTACGCACGCCCCACATTCTGCCACATGTTACACTGCCTGCAGCTTCAGTGTAGCCGAAATGAGCGCGTGCCTTAGCCCAGGGTCACATCGACGTAGCGCTGCTCGAAACTTGGGTGGAGCACGAAGTTCTGGATGTTCTTGGCCATGGCTGCAGTCTGAATCTGACTATCGAAGTAGAGGTTCGGCAGTTCGTCGGCGATGATGCGCTGCAACTCATGGTAGATCGCTTTGCGCTTCTCAGGATCGCGCTCGGCAAGGCCGGTATCAAGGAGCTCATCCACCCGCGGGTTTGCGTAGTAACTGGCATTAAACCCTTTATTAGTTGGCCAGTTGTTCGAGTGTAGGGTGGCCTGCGGTACGACACCAGGATCGGCACCGTAGAACCAGGAGATCTGAGCGAGGTGGTAGCCACCAGCATCAAGACCCGCGTTGTAGACGTTGAGGTAGGCTCCCCACTCGAGGACCGTAATCTCGGCATCGATACCAACCTTCGCGAGATCGGCCTGGATCGCTTCACCCATCACCTTTGGCGACTGCATCCCGGAGCCCGACTCGGTCACGAGGAACTTGATCTTGGTACCTTCGGCGATACCGGCCTCGGCGAGCAGGGCCTTCGCCTTTTCTGGATCGTAGGCGTACCGCGTCACGTCAGGGGTGTAGTAGGAGCCAAAAGCTTCAGGAATACAGCTGTGTAGTGGCGTCCCCGTACCCTTGAGAAGGTCGGTGATGATCGCCTCGCGGTTGATCGCATGGGCTACAGCCTGGCGCACTTTGAGATCGTTGAACGGCGGTGACTGCAGGTTGAAGTTGAGGAACCAGGCATGGGGGCCAGGAAGTTCGGCGTAGACGAGGTTCGAGTCGGCCTTGATCTGCGCGATATTATCGGGAGGTAGGTCGGTTACGAGTTGGATACCTCCGGCCAGCAGTTCGGTGATACGCGTCTGCTCATCAACGATCGGACGGTAGATCAGTTCGTCAAGTTTCGCTTGGCTGCCCCAGTAGCTATCGAAGCGCTCGAGCGTCAGCTTGACCGACTTCTCCCAAGCCTTGATCTTGAAGGGGCCCGAGCCTATACCAGTCTCTGAGAAGCCTGTGCGGGCCTTCTTCACCGCATCGGGGCTAACGATGCCCCCCAATCGTAATCGCCAGGTTGGTGATGAAGGGGGTGAAGGCTGCCTTGAGCTTGAACGCCACCGTTGAATCGTCAACCTTCGAGATCGTATCGACCGAGCCATAGTACCAACTCGCGAAGGGGAAGGGACCAGTGTCGGCCTCTGGATGGTTCGGATCGAGTTGGCGCTGGAAACTATAGATGACCGCATCAGCATTGAGCGGCGTACCGTCATGGAAGGTAATCCCGTCACGAATTTTGAAGGTATAGGTAAGGTTGTCATCGCTGACGGTATAGCTCTCGGCGACGAGCGGCTCAACCTCGTAGTTACCCTGCTTAAACTTGACCAAGGTCTCGAAGATGTTGGGATGCACACGCGAGATAGTGTTGTTATCCGTGGGATGGGCTGGATCCATAGAGGTAGGTTCGGCCACCAATCCCACCACGAGGGCCCCGCCAACGGCGGCGGCGGCGGTTGTGGGTGCTGCGCTCGATGTGTTCGTACCAGAACCCGTGGGAGCAGCAGGGGCTGCACAAGCCGCCAGCAACCCACCGAAAGTACCGCTCAGAGCGGTGAATGTGGCCAATCGGAGCATTTCGCGTCGACTGATCATCATCTTCGCGAGCTCCTTGCCCACCTCGGCTGGGTCGTTTGAACGTGGAGTGTCTGCCATGGTTTGAGGCTTCCTTTCGCTAGGGTATGTTGGCTGCAGCGCGGCGCGCTTCGCTGCTTCCGGCCACTCTACGGGATGGGCGTTAAAGCAGCGTTAAAGCGTAGCGGCAGGACAAAACAACTCCTCACCGAGGACCAAACGGTTGAGCTCCTCAACGCAGGCGTGCACGCCATGCGCGCAGAAGATCGAGCACCTTACGATCGATCCATGGGCCGCTCTGGAGACGACGGTGTAGCTGTTCATCAGCTAGGAAGCGGGCCAGACTGTTCCTGGTGAGCTCATCGTAGACAGCGCTAATTGGAGTGCGCAGGTATCCAAGAGCGTGCAAGATGGTCTGCAGTTCGTAGGTAAGGGCTGGATCAATTGGGAGTAGATCACCAGGAGCCGTCGCTGTCGCGTAGAGGCGATGGAGATCAAGGAGACGGCGGATCTCACCAGTCGGATCCGGATGGTCGTCAACGCGCAAATCAATTTCAAGCCTAGCTGTAGCACCATCGACACCGCTGCTCACCACGCGGAGCGCAGCAGAGCGCGCCCAGCGCCTACCGCCCTCAACGCACTGGCCAGCCTCGAGGGCCTGGGTTATGCGCTCTGCCAAATCCCCCTTAGCGCCAACAAAGGCCGCAGCCATCGCATTCAGCGCAGCAGCGCCACCCAGGGCAACGCCCTGGCAGACAAAGCCCGGCCCCACTACTGCACCCGACCAGAGGGGTGTAGTGGGAGCACCATGGACGGCGGTACGGCCCATGCGGTCGATTATTGCCACGTGCAGCAGATCGGCATCGGGAGTTGCCGACATACGCGTGGCAAGGGCAAGCTCTGGGGCCGTGCCTGCAGCAATGTGGTGTAAGAGTTCACGGGCCAGGCCTGGGTCAACCGGTGCCTGGGCGAACGCTGCACCTACGTCGGGCCAGACCCAGATTGCTGAAGCACCCATAGCGAGAAGCCGTGACTGCGCAGCGATTCCTATGGTGCCATCAGGTTCAGCAGCGAGGATCGCATACGACGGGACGAGTGCACCGGAGGGCCATGGATGCCAAGAAGGGTAGGACATAGCACCACCGTTGGGTAAAAACGTTTCGGCACGAGCGTACCTCACCAGCGTTAACTAGGCGTTAATGGGGTACAGTCTCCCAACGATGCCCCTTAAACCGGTGTAGTGGTATCCGGTGCCTGCCTGAGCTGAAGAGTTTTGAACGAAGTCCAGTGGCTAAAGGGGCCAAAGTGGTAGCCAGCGAGCCAAGGTTGAGCAAGCCAGTAAAACTGCTCGTAGCTGAAGGGAAGAACAACGAAACGTTCGCTCACGAGTAGTCGATCAAGGGCCCGGTAGCGTTCGTTGCGTAGAGTATCGTGCGCTTCAAGGGAAGCTTCACGTAAGAGCGTGTGGGCAGGGTCGGTTGACGGAAGCGCTTGAAGGCCGATCACTGCGTAGCGTAGCCAGTTATCGGGATCGGGGTAGGAAGCGCTGCGCGAGAGTTGAATGATCGGGTAGACCCCTTCAAGCCAGCGTGTGATCAACGTGCCCGCCTCGACGACATCGAGAGTCACCTCTACGCCAAGATGTTCACGCCACTGTTCTACAATGTAGCGGTCACTCTCCTCAAACCCAGTGATCGAGGCCATGGTTAGGCCCTTGAGCCCATGACCATCTGGGTAGCCAGCCTCGGCCAGTAGGCGACGGGCAGCCACAGGATCGAAACGCATAGGGAGCTCGGGTGTATGACCGGCAATACCGGGTGGTACAAAACCACCACGGGCACCAGGGGTACCAGCGCCATGGAGCGTGCGTGCCCAACGCTCGCGGTCGACAGCCATGGCGAAAGCCATACGTACAGAGAGGCAATCGAAGGGTGGTGAGCGCCAAGAAAAGGCGAGGAATGAGGTCGTGAGGGCAGAGCGTGCGACGAGGTTACCTGGACAGGTACGACGGGCCCAGGCGTACTCCTGAGGGGTAAGGTCTGCGATCATATCGATACTACCACGCTGGTAGAGTTCAATACGCTTCGTCGCGCTCGGTTCGATCAGGAGCTCGGCCCGCCCGACATTACCTGGAAACGGTGCTTGATAGGTGGGAGAACGTTCGAGCACGATCCAGCGCCCCGGCTCCCAGGCAGTGAGCCGGTAGGGTCCGCTCGTCACCAGACGATCGGGCTCAGCCCAGGCAGCACCATGGGCCGCTACGGCATGGGCCGGTAAAGGAAAAGCGATCGGCATGGCCATAGCGTAGAGAAAGTGGCGGGCAGGTGCACGGAGATGTACCTCAAGCAGGTGCGGAGCGCATGCGGAAGCTGCGAGGAGTGTCGGATCAGCTGTTGGGTCAGCTGCAAGCTCGGCTGCGCCAGCAATATCGAAGAGTGAGGCCACAAGGGAGGTCGTACTTGCCAGGCGTACGTTGCGTCGCCAGGCAAAGAGGACGTCAGTCGCGGTGATAGGTGTACCATCGCTCCAGACGCGATCACGGCGTAGATGGAAGCGGTAGAGCCGACCACCATCGAGTACCTCCCAGCGCTCAGCGAGGCCGGGTACAAGGTGCATGCGCGGATCAAGCTGAACCAGACCCTCAAAGAGCTGTACGATCACGCGCCATGACGCGCGACTCGCACTGTACGAGGGGTCAAGAGAGCCTATGGCGCTGAACGAACTGACCAGGCGAAAGGTGGCATCAGGAGAGTCGGCAAGGTGCAGCGCGGGTAGCGTTGGGGAGTGTAGGGCGGACCAGACTCCGAAGGCGTGTTCGTTGAAGGTTGCTGCAGCTTCCCAGCGACCAGCTGCCAGCGCGTTAAGGGCTAGCTTCATCCAGACCTCGGCAGCCTCGCGCTCCTCACCATGCTCGGATAGCAAGGTCGCCGCACGCTGGTAGTGGCGCTCAGCCTCTGCATAGGCCTGGAGACGGCGTGCCATGTCACCTGCCTGTAGCAGGTAGGGTACGGCACTTCGGGGCTGATCGGACGCCGCGTAGTGGTATGCAAGCGTAGCCGCATGCTGATCACTCGCATCATGCTCCTGTTCCAGCGCACGAGCAATCATCGAGTGCAAGCGCCGGCGCCGGGGCGGTGCTAACTCCTCATAGACCACTTCGCGCACCGTCTCGTGATCAAATTCGTACCAGGTGCCATCACGAGTACGGATAATCCGCCGCGATAGAAGCTCTTCGAGGGCAAGGAGCAGCAAGTCTTGATCTTGTGCACTAGCACACAAGAGCGTAGACCAGGCAAAACCCTTACCGATAGCAGCTGCAAGGTTCAGTACACTGCGCGTGGCTGGATTGAGCGGTCGTAGCAATTGACCAATAGCCTCACGCAGGCTACGAGGCAGGGGAATGGGCGTGGTACCATCGATCGCAACTTGGGCTGCATCGGTGAGCCGACCATCCTCAGTGAGGACACGGAGCATCTCGATGGCAAAGAAGGGGTTACCAGCAGTAGCCGCAAAGATACGTGCAGCCAGGGCCTCGCTCTGAGCCGATGAGAGCCCCTCAGCACCGGGCATATGGCTCATCAGGGCCAGTACCTCTGAGGCATCAAGGCGCTCGAGGCGCACACACTCACCAGGAATCTCGCGGCCAAGTGCACGCTGTAGACGATGCACGGCATCAGCTCCATCATCATCACGTGTCGCGCAGATGATCAGCAATGATACACCGGTAAGCCGGCGTCCAACGTAGTGCAGTGCCTCAATGGTGGCAGTATCAGCCCAGTGGAGGTCGTCGATCAACAGCAGCAGTCCAGGCTGTGCCTCGGCTACCCGCGTAAGGAGCCAGAAGAGGGCATCGCTCTGACGTTCTCGCTCGGTGCTCACAGGAGCACGCTGATCGCTGTGGGTCACAAGATCGGGGAAAAGTGCCGCCAAACTTGTGCGGTAAGCGGGTGGCATGCCGCTCAGAATGGCTCGATCGAGCAGATCGGCTCGTGAGCGTAGGGCTTCGACGAGGGGCTGGTAGACAATATCGCGCTCGAGATCGTAGCAGCGACTGCGGATCACGGGAATGCCACTGTCAGAGATAGCAGCGGCAAAGGTGTTCAGTAGACGTGACTTGCCAATACCAGGCTCACCCTCGACGATAAACAGCCCACCCTGTCCGCTGTGTAGGCGCTGCCAGCCATACTGGAGGCGCATGAGTTCATGTTGGCGGCCAATGAGCGGTAATCCAAGGTCATAGGTAGTCGCCGGGAAGGCTGCTACGACCGTAGCAGGTAACTCACGGGCTTCTAACAGTGCAAGCAGCTCGTGGGTCTCTCGGGCAGGCTCGATACCAAGCTCTTCAGCGAGCAGCGCAGCACAAGCACGGTACTGGGCATAGGCCTTTGTACGTTGCCCACTCGCTGCATAGGCGTAGATCAGATCGCGGTGAACCTCCTCTTGGAGGGGGTTGCGTGCGAGGCTCAGACGGGCATAGGCAATCGCATGATCGAAGGCACGACCTGCAAGATGGGTAGAAACCAAGCAGCGCAAGCCCTCTTCATACAACAGACCAAGGCGATCTCGTTCAGCGAGTACCCACTCATCGTAGGTGCCAGCGAGAAAGTCGCCCTGGTAGAGAGCTGTGGCGCGTACAAGTGCATCGAGCGGGAGTGTAGTACTAGTGCAAAACCCGTGGGTTACGCCCTCGGAGAAGGAGATGCTATCAAGCCAGATTGCTGCATCGGGGAGTAGTTGCACACTCTGATCATCAGCGTAGAGCGCCGCGGCGAGGCCTGCTTCAGCGAGCGTACGGCGGATCTTGTGCAGCTCTACGCGCAAACTGGCACGCGCACGAGTGTCGTCAATCTCCGGCCAGAAGAGGCCAGCGAGTAGGGCACGGGAATGCCTGCGCTGGCGGTAGCTAGCCAGGTAGACGAAAAGCGTCTGGGCTTTTTTGCTGGTGAGGCTGACGATGGGCCGCTGATCGACGCTGATCCGGAAGGCGCCAAGCGCGAAGATATCGAGCCTGGTCATGTATCGTTCTCGCGAAGCGGCGGATAATCGGTGTGATTTTAGTATACCAGAAGGCAGCCTGTACTGCAGGATCTCAATTCCTCACCCTTCTCCCGAGCGTTTCGCCTGCAAACCTGCCCTGTGGAGGGCGTAGCCCTCCACACCACCGACGCAACCGAAACTAAGGCCTGCCTTACTGATCCTGGAGTAGTGCGTGGAGCGCATTATTGAACGCCTCGGGATGCTCGAGGAAGGGCGTATGACCGCACTCAGCTAGTTCGAGTTCACGCCAGCGTCCGCCCGCAGACTCGTAGCGCTGCAGGAAACGTCGGGTCTGCCCCTTCATCGGCTGAGAGGGGAAGAGCTCCTCGCCTGGCCAACCTGGGATGACCCCAAACTTACCGAGGGTACCGATCTCAAACAGGCTGGTATCGCTCACAATCTGATCATCCGTCCCATGGATCCAGAGCACAGGTGGCTTCACCGAGGCAGAGAGGATGCGATCCGGGGTATCACCCACATACTTGGACGAGAGGGCGTTATTTGGGCCGAGCACGCCAGGCCCAACTCCAGGCCAGTTTTCGCTGAGCACCATGTCACCAGGGTGGTGATCTGGCCGCACTTTAATGCTCAAGAGGCCCGAGAGGAGCTCTTCCTCGCGTGCGGCGCGGAAGGGCGGCTTCCAGTAGTAGGTGTTCATAATCACCCGCGGCGCCGACTGCGGGTTCTCTTCGCTGCGATCCTGCTCCGCCTCGCGCCGGGCAAACTCCGGGTTGACGAGACCACCGCCCGAACCGGCATGGTCGGGCCAGCAGGGGGTGCCATCGACATCCTTGGTGCCACCAAAACCGTAGGGCGAGCCTGGAGCAGCCATGGTGACACTGATCAGGCGCTCGGGGGCAATCGCCAACATCGACCAGACCACCGAGCCACCCAGTGAGTGGCCGACAACATGGAAACGGGCGATATTGAGCGCATCGGCCAGGGCGAAGATATCATCGGCGAAATCGGCGCAACCACGGGTTGCATCAACCGGCTTGAACTCGGTGTCGCCGTAGCCACGGAGATCAGGGGCAATCCCATGGAAGCCAGACGGTAGGGCCAGCATGGTCTCCTCCCAGAAGGTGGCACAGGAGTTATTCCCATGAACGAAGATCACTGCCTCACCATCAGGGGAGCCGCTAAAGCGTACGAACTTGCTCAATCGGGCGGTGTCAACCATTTGGGTCCGAATGCCGGGCATGGTGGGGATGCTACTCACGGGGGACTCCTTCGTTAACTGGTGCTCGGATCGACGTACCAACGGGTCAGCGTCTGCCGATCAAGTTTACCGGCAGCGGTTTTGGGCAAGGGATCGGTCTGGAGCAAGATGCGGCGGGGTAGCTTGTAGCGGGCGAGACGGGTCGCCGCAAAGGCGAGGAGCTCATCGGGGTCGAGGGCGTGTTGGGCACGCGCCACGACCACGGCCACAGCTACTTCGCCCCACTTTGGATCGGGGGCGGCAATGAGGCAGACTTCACCGACAGCCGGATGGGCACTGAGGATACTCTCCACCTCGGCTGGGTAGATATTCTCGCCACCAGAAATGATGACATCTTTCAGGCGTCCGACAATCGTGTAGTAGCCCTCGGTATCACGCCGAGCAAGATCCCCGGTGCGGAGCCATCCATCAGGCGTGATAGCCTGAGCCGTCTCGTCCGGACGCCCCCAGTAGCCACGACAGACGTGGGGTCCACGTACCCAGAGCTCGCCAACCTGATCGGCAGCGCAGAGCTCGCCCTGGGCATCAGTTAGGCGCACCTCGATGAAGAAGAGTGGAAAACCGACTGCGCCAGGCTTCCGTCGGACATCAGCAGGTGGGAGCCAGAAGGTGTTGGGGCCAGCCTCAGTCAGGCCATAGCCCGTCTTAAAATCGACCCCGCGCTGCCAGAAGGCTTCAAATACGGGGAGAGGACATGGAGCACCACCACTAATCACCAGCTTGAGTGACTTGAAGTCGGCGTCAGCCCAGCGTGGGTGTTGCTGTAGTGCGATGAACATGGTCGGCACCCCGAAGAAGAGGCTCACGCGGCGTGCCGCGATCAGGTCGTAGGTAAGATCGGGATCGAACCCCCGACAGACGATGGAGGCGCCACCGACCATGACCAGTGGTGCCGTAAAGACATTCAGCCCACCGGTGTGGAAGAGCGGTGTATTGAGGATGGCGGTATCACGCTCGTCGAGTCCCCAGCTCATCACCGTATTGATCGCATTGAAGCAGATAGTGCCATGGGTGAGTAGAGCACCTTTGGGCAACCCGGTCGTACCACCGGTGTAGCAGATCACCCAGGGATCATCCCAGGAGAGGGCCGCCGGTACCACTGGCTCCGTACATGTCTCGCGGGCAGCCAGACTGATATCCGCAGGATCGGCACGGTGATCGGAATCCAGAGCCACCCAGTGGTGAACGAAAGGTGCACTACCACGGAGAGCTGCAGCCATCGCTGCAAACTCAGGGCCATAGACAAACAGGCAAGGGGTTGCATCGGCAAGGAGAGCGGCCAGTTCAGCCTCGGTCAGGCGCCAGTTCAGTGGCTGCATAATCGCGCCGAGTTTCCCACAGGCGAACCAGATGTCGAGGAAGGCGATAGTGTTGTAGGCCAGGATGGCAACCCGATCGCCGTAGCCAACCCCGAGGCTGCGCAACAGCGCGGCTGTGCGTGTCGCAGCCCCATTCCACTCAGCGTAGCTAATCGGCCGCATAGCTTGCTGCGCATCATAGAGGGCGACACGATCAGGCGAGAGCTCTGCCCTGCGCCCGAGCCAATCACCGATGGGCATGTGGAACTGGTTCATGATTGTATGGTTGGATGGATCCTAGAAACCAAATGGCCGTCTGGCGCTCCCAGGGCTGGGTGAGGGGCTTTTTGCGAAGGGCTACGCCCCTCCACGCCTCCCAGGGGCTTTTGTGGAAGGTGTAGCCCTGCACGCCTCACGCAGAGAGGCACTCCGCACGTATAGTACCACAGGCAGCAGGGGTACGGGGAGGAGCTCGGCCACCCACACGTGGCGATCCATTCGCTCACTCCTCTCCTAGGGGGCGGGTCGCACACCGTCCCAACAGGCAGAGCTGGTGATCACGGTCTGGGGGATGGAGGACGTGATCGATGGTTCACGTCCACGCCACCTACGCCTATGGTATGCTGTGCATAGCCGTGATTGCGCCACGCCTGGAGGTGCCCTATGCGCTTCTTCACCACCGAGGGTCCGGTCAACTGCGCGAAGCACTACTGTCTGCCTCCCCTCGCTCGCATCAACCTTGAAGAGATCCGCGGGCTTATTACGCAGGAGAAGTACTTCCTGCTTCACGCCCCGCGCCAGACCGGCAAGACCAGTTGCCTCCTCGCCCTGGCCGACCTGCTCAACCGGGAGGGTACCTACCTGTGCGTCTACGCCAACATTGAGACGGCCCAGGCCCTACGCGAGGATGTCGA
>CAIWUD010000403.1 GCA_903915775.1 uncultured Chloroflexota bacterium
GGTGATATCATCGCGATCGCCGGGGTCGGCGATGCCGGGATCGGCGATACGATTGCCGATGCCCTCCAGCCCGAAGCGCTGCCCACGATTAAGGTCGAAGAGCCGACGGTGCGCATGACCTTTAGCGTCAATACCAGCCCCTTTGCCGGCCGCGAGGGGCAGTATGTCACCTCACGCAAGCTCCGCGAGCGCCTCTACCAAGAGACAGAGCGTGATGTGGCTCTACGTGTGAGTGACACCGACAGTGCCGATGTCTTCCTCGTCGCTGGTCGCGGCGAGCTCCACCTCGGGATTCTCATCGAGACTATGCGTCGTGAGGGGTACGAGTTCCAGGTCTCTAAGCCCGAGGTCATCTTCCAGGATCGTGCCGATGGGGCGCGCCTCGAGCCCATGGAGTTGGTGGAGATCGAAGTCGCTAGTGACTACCAGGGGGCCGTTGTCGAGCTCCTGGGCCGCCGACAGGGCGAGATGCGGGACATGCACGTACGCGATGATGGCAGTGTCCACTACGTCTACATCGTACCCACCCGTGGGCTCCTCGGCTTTCGCCAGATCTTCCTTACGGCCACCCGGGGCACCGGCATCCTCAACAGCCTCTTCTACGGCTACGAGCCTATCGCCGGTGAGCTGGAGACCCGCGAGAATGGATCGCTCATCGCCTCAGAGAGCGGTACCGCCAGCACCTACGGCATCAACCAGGTCCAGGATCGCGGAACCTTCTTTGTCACCCCAGGCCAGGAGGTCTACGAGGGCATGGTGGTCGGTCAACACATCCGCGATGTTGATCTCGAGGTCAATGTGTGCAAAGAGAAGCATCTGACCAACATGCGCAACAACAAGGGCGCTGAAACAGTCCGTCTGGAGGTGGCACGTACCCTCTCCCTCGATGATGCTATCGAGTATATCGGTGACGATGAACTGGTCGAGGTCACGCCAAAGGGGTGGCGCATCCGCAAGAAACTCCTAAGCTCCGACGATCGCCGGCGTGAGAAGAAGCGCCGTGACCTCGCCCTCGCCTGAGAAAATCGTCACTGCACAGATCTGGGAGGGCGTGGCCCTCCCAGATCTGGTCGGTAACCATGGCCCCCATCCACGGAACTATCTTCTCATCCAATTCTCATCTAACCCTCACCCCCCTCTTACCCCACCACCCCATAATCGAGAGACGACGTCCCCAACGCGTGGTCGGGTATTGTTGTGTCCGTGCATACACACAACAGTTCTGCGTCACCTATGGCAGTCCATCTTCCATCCCTGGCCTATCTTAAGGATGTTTCCGCAGCGGCGCGATCCTCTCGGGCACGGCATGGTTCAAACGAACATGACTGTTGTGCGGGAGGTGTGGTAGGCGTAGTCCTCTACAAAAACCCTAGCTCAACGCTGGTCACCCCAGACGGTCAAGCTGGCGCAGCCGAAGTTGAGCCATGCCTAGGTAGTAGAAGCTCACGACGCGCCATATGCAACACTCCTTACCCAGGGAATGGGTAGAAAAGGGGAGACCCGATGACCAATTCAGCATACACCAGCCCCAGCACAGCTGAGGCGATCATTCTCTACCTGAACGAGATCGGCGATGAGCCGCTCCTCACCTTTGATCAAGAGCAGGAGCTTGCACACACTATTCTAGCCGCCCGCGAAGCCAGGCACCATCTGAGCCATGACGAGCACCCGATCACCCCGCTGGAGCGACGGCGCCTTGAGGAGTGCGCTGCTGCGGGAGATCGCGCCCGTGCCCAGTTGATCAACTCCAACCTGCGCCTGGTGGTCAGCATTGCCCGCCGCTACCAGGGCCACGGGCTTAGTCTGCTCGACCTCATCCAGGAGGGGAGCCTCGGCTTGATGCGCGCCGTCGATAAGTTCGATCCGAGTCGCGGGCTCAAATTCTCAACCTACGCCACCTACTGGATTCGTCAGAGCGTGGGACGAGCGATCGCCGATCAGAGCCGTACCGTCCGCCTCCCCGTCCACCTCGGTGAGCGCCTCTCGCGTCTGGCGCGCGCACGCCAACGGCTGATCCAGCATCTGGATCGCGACCCAACCGCTGAGGAGATCGCCAACGAGCTCGGCCTGACCGCCGACCAGGTCATCCGCGCCGAACAGGCCGCACTCACGCCGGCCTCACTCGACGAGGCACATACGGAGGATGGTACGGGTACCCTGGCCGAGATTATTGCCGATCCCCTACAGCCCTCGCCACTCGACGCCGTGAGCCATGATCTGCTGCGGGGTGACCTGCGTGAGGCCCTCTCGCACCTGACCCCTCGTGAGCGCCACATCATCCAGTTGCGCTACGGCCTAGGCGGAGGTTCTGCCCTGACCCTTGAACAGATTGGTCAGCGCCTCAGCCTCACCCGCGAGCGGGTGCGTCAACTGGAGAGTGAGGCGCTCAAGAAGCTCCGCGACCCCTTGCTGGGGCGGCGCATCCACGGCTACTTCGAAGAGGTGTAGCGCGGATCGCCCTTTCGGCGTTACGTCTCCCTGGCGGAACCAAGGCTGGGTTAGGTTTTTTGTGGAGGGCTGCGCCCTCCACACCTGCCTATCAATCGAGACTCACCCCTACTGACTCACCACCAAAAAGGGGCTCGAAGACGAAGAGCAGTCCCGTTGCATCAACAGGCACCTGAAAGCCTGCACCACCTGAGAGGCTACCACCAGCTGGTACCTCGCCATCGAGCGTCTCCGACGCCAAGACGGCAGCCTTGATGTCGATGCTGTAGCTCTGCCCGGTGCGATCGCGTAACGACATCTGCAGCAGACTCGAGACGGTCTGGCTGCTGCTTCCACTGTTCTCGAAGGTTGCCCGTACAATCACGAACTTGTTACCAGACTCGGGGGTGAAGAGCGAATCACCCTTCGGCTCCTCCACCTCAGTCACCGTCAGGCTCAGACCCGAACCGAGATCGATCGCCTCACCAAGGGCCACGATCGTTGCAGGGAGACCGGCACTACTGCTGATCTGGTTGCTGCCACTACTGCCAGCACCAGTCTCAAGTGGTGCACTGGGATCAATCGAGTAGCTGTTGATGATCTCGTTCGTGTAGTCGATGAGTGTGTCGAACTGATCGCTGGGGATCAGGGTGCTCAAAATCGAGACCTTATTCTCACGCTGCTCGATAAAGCTGTTGCCGAGTAAGGAGACCTCAACGTTGTTATCGGCAGTCCCCAGGTAGGTCCAGACGAGGAGGATGCTACCATCACTCTGGGTCACCGGATCATCAACACTAAACTCTGGTTCACTGCCGAAACTATTCTCCAGGAAGGTGCGCAGGATGTCGGTGAGTTCGTCTTCACTGTAGGTTGTCGTATCCTCAAAGATATCCACAATGACCGCCCCATTCTCGGTGGGATCGGTCCAGACCAGGATGATCTCGTCAGGTGTGCTATTATCCTGGAGTGACCAGTTCTCAGGGATATCGATTGAGAAGACGCCGGAGGGGTGATCGTAGCGTGCCAGTTGACCAAACTCAACCTGGAGGATCTCGCCCGACGGAGCTGTAGTGGTGGGCTGAACCTCAGTGGGCTTCGCGATAGGGATGGAGGTCGGAACAGCTACTGGTTCACGGGTTGGACGAGGGGTACGCGTAGGGACTGCAAGTGTGGGTGCACTCGTTGCGGTTGGGGCCGCAGCTTGACCAGGAAGATCACAGGCGGTTAAGCCTACCAGGAGCAGCAGACCCACCATGGTACGTAGACGAACTGCTTGGATGTTCATAGGTTCCTCCTACGGCGGATGTCCACCTCTATGCCTATGGACGCACGCCTTATTCTAGCACCGGCTCACCCAATTTGCGATAGATTCCACGTGAATATGAAGGAACTTGGTTCCTTCATATTCACCCCAGGTGTACCGCCTTGCGAGAGGCGTGGAGAACACGGCCCTCCACGAAAACCCAACCCTGGTACTCCCAGAAAGCAGCAGCGGCGCAGCCGCCATGGAACCCCGCCCAATCACCGCGAACATACGCACAGAGAAGATTTCGAGGATTTTTGTGAACATCACGGTTGTCGGCGACATCAATGCCGATCTCAACATGAGCCTAGAGGCGCTGCCTCGAGAGGGTGACGATCAACTCGTTACTGGCCTGCGCTGGAGTAGTGGCGGAGCTGGATTGAACAGTGCCACCGCCTTTGCACAGGTGGGGGCGCAGGTGAAGCTTGTCGGACGGGTCGGTAGTGATGCCGCAGCCGAGGCTGCCCTACACCCGGCCCGCCAGGTTGGCGTGGATCTCACCCACCTGCAGCAGGACACCGAGCGTGCAACGGGTCTCTGCACGGTCCTGGTTACCCCTGGTGGCCAGCGCACCCTAATGAGCTACCGTGGCGCGAATGTGAACTGCGACCCGGCCCAGATCGAACCGGAGCTCCTGGAAGGTTCTGCTCTGCTCAGTCTTTGTGGGCATGCGCTGCTCGAGAATCCGCAACGTGCAGCCGTGATCCGGGCGTTCGATCTGGCCACGGAGCGGGGTATACCGGTGGCCCTCGACCTCTGTCTGCCAACCATCCGTGAGGCCGGAGAGTTGCTCGTTGATCTCGTACCACGGCTCTGGCTGCTGATGATGAACGAGGATGAGTTACACACCTGGCTACCAGGGCTCAGCATGGCGCAGGCGATTGCTCGGTTACAGGAGTGTGGTCTGCAGCATCTGGCAATCAAACGTGGCCCCCAGGGCTGCAGGGTCGTTGATGGCTCACAGCAACTCGACTGCCTACCACCCTCGGTGACGGCGATCGACACGACCGGGTGTGGTGACGCCTTTAGTGCCGGTTACGCCTGGGCACTTCTGCGCGGCGCACCACTCTTGGCACGGGCTACCCTGGCCAACCTGATTGGTGCACTGACGGCAACGCGCCGTGGTGCGGCAGAGGCGTTACCCACCCGGGCCGAACTGGCTGCCCAACTCGACCTGCCGCTGCGGGATCTGCTCATCGCGTGACCAGCGTACGGGAGGCGTATAAAAAACCGGCCCGGTTTCTGGGACGTGGAGGGCACAGCCCTCCACAAAACACCTAGCCCAGCCCTGGTAGCGCCAGAGAGGTGCCTACCACTCCTGAATGATCACCTGACTAATCTGGTTGCTATCAGCACCGCAACGGTGAGCCTCGGCTGCAAGCAGCTCCAGGTGGGGCACGTAGGCGTTGAGCAGGATAGCAGGCCGAGCCGAACGCAGGGTGTAGCGACCCAGACTTGCCGGCAGGACGAGTGAGTCGCCGCGTGTGAGCAGGGTCTGCTCACGGCCCCAGATCAACTCAACGTCGCCGTCGATCAGCGTCCAGATCTCGAAGCTCCCGGGATCGGTCTGGAGGGTAACTGGCTCAGTCAGCTGTCGTCGCTCGAGGGCGAAGGAGTGGCAGGCCACCAGCAGGTCGCGGCCACGATCGAGCTGCAGCGCGCTTCTTCTCCCATCGGGCAGGGGAGCAAACCGCCCAACCTCAAGCGCACGGTCGAGGTGGAGCTCTCGGGGGCGGCCAGTACGCTGATCGTGGCGTCCATAGTCATAGACGCGGTAGGTGAGATCGGACTTCTGCTGGATCTCAAAGAGCATGATCCCAGCGTTGATCGCGTGGAAGGTACCGGGAGGAACAAAGATGAGATCACCAGGTTGCACTGGCAGGTAGGCCATCAGTTTCTCAACGCTACCATGGGCAACGGCATGGGCAAACTCTTCACGGCTGCAGGCACGATTCAGTCCATAGATCACATTCGCCCCGGGGGCAGCATCGAGAATGTACCAGGCCTCGGTCTTGCCGTAGAAGCCAGTGTGGGCCTCATAGCGTTGGGCATAGGCGTCGTCGGGGTGCACCTGAATCGAGAGATGATCGGAGGCGTCGAGAAACTTGGCGAGCAGGGGGAAATCGACACCATAGCGGGCAACTGTCCGCAGACCGACGAGTTCAGGGCCATGCTGTGCCGCAAGATCGGCGAGGCTCTGTCCAGCGTAGGGGCCACCAACAATCAGGTTCGATCCGTAGACCTGCCAACTCTCGCCGAGACTCGCAGGGTGTGGTTCGGGCAACCCCAACCAAGAGGCTAAACGCGTACCGCCCCAGAGTGGCTCGACCAGCCGACGGCTCGTGCGGATCGGTGGAAGACTCATGTATTATCCTTGTGTCAGGACACGTAACCGGGTTTCGCTGTGCCCCGTTGCCCACTAGGATGCAACGGTCTCCCTACCGGAGGGTAATGCCATAGACCGGCGCATTATAGCATGGTGCCATGGTGTGATCTGCTATACTGATTCTGGTACCTGTTCGCACTTCTCCATGGCGGGGCCAGGGTTGGGTTCGAGGTTTTGTGGGGAGCTTCGCCCTCCACACCTCCCACAGGGAGTGGAGATTCGCTCGGCCGTATCGGCTCCAGGCAGGAGTCTTTGTATGGAACTCCGACACTTACGCTACTTTGAGGCAGTGGCTCGCCACTGTCATGTGACACGAGCTGCAGCTGAGCTCCATATTGCGCAACCAGCCCTGAGCAAACAGATCAGCCAGTTAGAGGCGGAGTTGGGTATTCAGCTCTTCGATCGGGTGGGACGGAATGTGCGCTTGACTGAGGCTGGTGAAGCACTACTTCCCCATGCCCGTGCGGTGATAGCCCAGGTGTTTGCGGCACGCGCTGAGATGGATGAACGTGTTGGTCTCCACAAAGGGCGCGCCACCGTTGGTACACCCCCAACGGTGGGTACACAGCTCTTGCCAGGTGTACTTGCTGCCTTTCATCGCCGTTACCCCGGGATTGAGTTATGCCTGCGGGAAGCGGGGGTACAGACGTTACTGGAGTTGCTTGAGACGGGAATGACGGATGTGGCCGTGGTGACCCTACCGGTAACAAATCACCATCTGGTGGTCCAGCCACTCTTTAGCGAGGAGCTCGTGGTGGTCGTGTGGCGTGACCACCCGATAGCAAAATGCCATCACGTACGTTTCAGCGATCTCGCCAACGAACCTTGGATCCTTGCCCCCGAGAACTATGAGCTCCGTGAAGCTACCCTGAACGCATGTCGGCGAGCCGGCTTCACCCCGAGGATTATCCTCGATGGCAGCGAGATGGATACCTTGCTGCGCTTCGTCGCAACCGGTCTGGGCATCGCACTGGTGCCCAAGCTGGCAGTACAGGGCCTCCATGACCTGGTGGTTGTGCAGGTTGCCGATCAGCAGCTGCAGCGCTCGTTAGGCCTAGTCTGGTATGGTGATCGGGTGGCGCTCCCCGCAGCTAAAGCCCTCCGCAACTTCCTGATTACGGCGCTGCGCTGCCCCAATAGATAACCCCACGGCATGTCCTAGCCCTCGATCCGCTCGAGGCGGGCAAAGGTGGCCAGGAGACGCCGTTCGCGGTCGGCAAAGCGGACGGTAACCTCCTCATCGCCATCAACGAGCTTGCTACTAATCACGAGCCCTTCGCCGAAGACGGCGTGGCGCACGCGCTGCCCGCTAAAGAAGCTAATCGCCTCGGGCGGCGGTGCTGCACGGGGTCGGCTGGAGCTACGTGGTAGGCCATCGCTAGGGCTGGATCGGCGGTCACCGAGCACACTCCGACTCGAGAACATGCTGCTCTGTGCCGGGGCAGTCGGGCGACGTACGGGCGGCTTGACCAGGCCACGCGGGATATCGGCAAGAAAGCGTGACGGTGTGCTGAGATTGGCGCGACCAAAGCTGGTGCGCTTGAAGGCGTAGCAGAGGTAGAGGCGGCGCCGGGCACGGGTCATCCCAACGTAGAGTAGACGTCGCTCCTCTTCCAGTTGATCGCGGTCATCACTCGATCGGCTGTGGGGAAGGAGCCCCTCTTCAAGGCCTACGAGAAAGACTGCACCATACTCCAGACCCTTGGCCTGATGGAGGGTGATGCAGGTCACCTTATCACTATTCTGCTCAAGCTTATCGACATCAGCCACCAGGGTAACCTCCTCCAAAAAGGTGGAAAGCTGGGCCTCCAGGGGCAGATTGAGATAGTTCGTGGCTACATTGCGCAGCTCGAGTAGGTTATTCCAGCGGTCCTCAGCCTCGAGAGGGTCGTACTCCCGCTTGAGTGCTTCGCGGATAGCCACACGATCGGTGATACGATCGAGGAGCGTCGTGAGCGGTAATTCGTGACCACTCTTGCTGAGTTCATCGAGCAGTTGGGTGAACGCGATCAGGGCACTACTCGTACGAGCAGTAAATGGTGCATGTGGCGTACCACCCTCAAGCTCGCGGAGCGCCTGAAAGAGGGGCATGCCAAGCTCACCAGCCCAGCGCTGGAGCTCCTGTTCCGTACGCTCGCCGATACCACGTGCAGGCCAGTTCAGCACCCGCAGCAGACTCACGCTGTCGAAGGGGTTGTAGGCCAGGCGCAGGTAGGCGAGCAGATCCTTGACCTCTTTGCGCTCGTAGAAGCGGGTGCCACCACTGATCTGGTAGGGCAGACCTCGCCGAACGAAGGCCTCTTCGATGGCGCGGGACTGGGCATTGGTGCGGTACATGACGGCACACTCGTGAGCAGGAAATTCACCCGTACCAATCAGGCGGGTGATCTCGTCGGCGACAAAGCTCGCCTCTTCATCTTGATCATACCCCTCATGGAGGGAGACCTGAGATCCTGTGCCATTCTCGGTCCAGAGGCGCTTGTGGTGCGGACGTTTCGCACCTGCGTTGATCACCGCCTGGGCCGTATCGAGGATACTCTGGGTCGAGCGGTAGTTCTGCTCGAGGAGGATCACCTGAGCCTCTGGAAAGTCTTGCTCGAACTGGCGAATGTTCCGCACATCGGCACCCCGGAAGAGGTAGATGGACTGGTCATCATCACCAACCACAAAGAGGTCGCGCTGACGTGCACTCAACTGGCGAATCAGCGTGTATTGAGCCCGATTGGTATCTTGATACTCGTCGACGAGTAGATGAGTGAAGCGATCCTGGTAACGCTCGAGAAGCTCGGGATGTTGGCTGAAGAGGTGAGTCATCTCCACAAGCAGATCGTCGAAGTCGAGTGCATTCGCCTCACGGAGCAGTTCCTGGTAGCGTAGGTAGCAGCGCGCAACCAGTTCATCGAGCGGGTCGCGGTTGAGACGGGCGAACTCAGCGGGTGAGACCAGTTCATTCTTCGCGCTCGAAATGCGGGCGAGGATCGTTCGTGGATTGTGGCGCTTCTCATCCAGCTTGAATTCGTTGAGCACGCGGCGTATCAGCCGAAGCTGGTCATCGCTATCGTAGATGATAAAGTCGCGCCCACGACCGAGGTGTACGATGTCGCGCCGCAGGAAGCGTGCGCAGAGACTGTGGAACGTGCCCACCGCGAGAGCGTGGGCCCGCCCAGCACCGAGGAGTACCTCCAGACGCTCCTTCAGTTCACGGGCAGCTCGGTTCGTAAAGGTCACGGCAAGAATGTTGAAGGGATCAACCCCAAGCGTTTCGATCAGGTAGGCGATGCGATGGGTGAGCACGCGGGTCTTGCCACTTCCCGGGCCAGCCAACACCAAGACCGGCCCACTCTTCGCCTCGACCGCACGACGCTGGGCAGGGTTCAGACTCTGGAGGAAGTTGGACATACACGCTCCTAGGGCATGCTTCAAACCGGCTCAACCATCTTACGCAAAGTATAACAGGCGCAGCCCTCCACAAACACCCCCCAACCCAGCCCCGGGAGGCGTGGAGGGCGAAGCCCTCCACAAACACCCCCAACCCAGCCCTGGCAGCGCCAGAAGGTCACGCCGGCGCGAGCCGACACCAAACGTCTAATAGAGCGCTAATGGAGAGTTAACAATCATCTAATCAACGACCGTTATACTCTCTACTAGGTGCAAGAAGACGAACGATACGCGGTGGTCGTCGTCACACATTCTAGCTAAATCTCGCACCCCATACGCCGCCTGAACCCCTCTTCCCGGCTGCCTTTCCAGGCAGCCGTTTTTTATTGTCTCACGGGGCTGCACCGGACCAAGAGCCATACGTCCTTCACGCCTGCTGCAGGAAGGTGTGCGTCAAGTGCGCCACAAGGCTCCAGTCGCACGTATCGAGCACATAGGCTCGTCCACGCTGGCCAAGGGTATGGCGTAAGCCAGGGTTAGCGAGCAGCAGATCGAGGGCTGCGGCAAACTCACCGAACCCGCTGCATGCCAACCCGCCACCGCTGCGTTCAGCATGGTCACGCGTGACTGCACAGTCAGCGTGGACGATGGACGGTCGCCCCTGGAGCCATGCCTCCATCAGCACGATGCTGAAGCTCTCGTGGAGTGAGGGTTGGATGAAGATATCGGCAGCAGCGTAGGCGTCCTGCTTGCTCTGGGCGTCCAGGAAGCCAAGGTCAAGGAGCCACGCATCGAGGCTTGGGGTATACCCAGCCGTCGTCAGTTCTAATCGACCGGCACCCATCAGCCCCAGGCGGAGTGGCAGGCCCCGCCGTGCACGGTACTCGCGGATGTAGGCCAGCAACATGGGGATATTTTTGCTCTCATTGCGCCGTCCGGCATAGAGGAGCAGGGGTGTCTGCTCAAGGCCATAGTTGCGCCGGAAGCGCGCCGCGTCACCATGGGCACTCAGATCGATCCCCTCGCCCGTCACCCCGATCCGTTCCGCTGGCAGCCCGTAGAGCTGCTGAGCCAAGAGAGCCTCAGGGCGGCTATTGGCCAGCATGCCACGCGCCTGACGAAACATATATCGGTAGGTGGCGTAGCGCGCATAGGGCTCATCGTGGAGACAGGCCAACAGGTAGCTCCGCTCGGGTGCCAGGAGCGTGCCCCAGAAAGTGGTGGGGAAAGGGTAGGGCATAAAGACGAAGCGGTTCTGCTCATTGTGGCGTTCGGCCAAGATCGCCGCATAGAGCTCATCGCTGCCAAGGAGTGAACCGAGCAGTGCGAGTTCATGACGCGCAAAGCTGCTCAGATCGGGGCAGAGTGCCGGATGGCGCACGATGAAGTCGGGCAGGCCACCGGGGCCCACAGGTGCTGGACGAAAGCGCCAGACGGGCACCCCATCAACCACACTCTGACCTGGCGGATAGTGTGGCACGGTGCCGTTGGGTTGACCGGGGGCACCGGGCTGGAAGGAGTCGCGCCCGGTACTCGTCCAGACTCGCACCGCCACTCCAGCGGCATGGAGCGCGCGGGTAAGGCCACGAGCCTGGTTTTCCGCCCCGCCGGCGCTCTCGGGCCCGAACCAGGGCAGCACAAAGGTGATCATCGGTGGGCTCGCAAGTTCGCCAGCTTGGCTCGCAACTCGGCATCGGCAGCGATCAGGTGGAGGATGGTAGCACTGATTGCAGCGTTTGCGCCATTCTGCTGTTCCACAATCGGGTTGATCAGCCAGCGCAGGTATTGGCGCACCCCACGCTGGGCAATCGCCCTGGCCTGCGTCAGTGGGGTGGTGCCCTCAATCGGCCAGTGTGCTTCTATGCTCACCTGCTCACGCAGCTTAGCGGGCCACGGGCGCAGTGTGAGGTCGGTCAGAGCGGCGGGTGGCTCGCGCACCCCCTCTTCCTGGACGAGTTGCTGCAGATCGCTCGTGGACGTATCGCTGGGTAGGCTGCTTCCCGCCATAGACAGGGGGCCCCTCCCCGACGAGCGCTCCGTCTGCTCGCCCAGCTGATCGTTGAGCTCGGCGTAGGCTTCGACGAGGAGTTGCATCGTACGGGCAGCCGTGGCATTGAACGCGTTCTGCTGCTCAACAATCGGGTTGATATACCAGCGGAGGCCGCGGCGGACGATCCGGTTAATCACCGCCCAGCCCCGTTCGTAGAGCGTGCGCCCCTCAAGGGGCCAGTGCGCACTAACCACACGTGTAATCTCAAGCTGCTCCGCACAACGCTGAAGCTCACGCTGAATACTCCTCAGGGCGCTTCCACCATCCTGCTCGCCCTGATGTGTACGGAGGGTGCGCAATTCCGTGCGGAGCTGCTCCAGAATAGTGGCAACATCGTTCTCGTTGGGGTTTGACATGGGTAGACGGGTCCTCTAGGGGCAAGACGTGCGGCACTGTACGAGAAGCAAGGAGAGGCTGGCCCCCTGCCTCCGGGGAGGTGTGAAGGGCGCAGCCCTCGGTAGCGCCAGGCGACCACGCTGGCGCTGCCACCACGAAAACATCGCTCAGAGGTCGATCGGCGGCTCACTGGCGTGGCGCAGCAGATCAGCCAGTTGCTGATCCCGCACCTGGGCCAGGTCATCCTGGAACTTGAGCAGCGCACCGAGCGTATCGTTCACCACCGGTGCGGTGAGTTCAGTGGCGTCGAGGGTCAGGAGTGCTGCGACCCAATCGAGCGTTTCGGCGATACCGGGCAATTTGTAGAGATCGCGCCGCCGCAGGGCCTGGACAAAACTCGTCACCTGCCAGGTGAGACGGGCATTGGCCTGGGGCAAGCGTCGTCGTACAATATCTAACTCACGCGCAAAGGAGGGGTAGTCCACCCAGGCAAAGAGACAACGCCGCTTGAGTGCGTCGTGGATCTCGCGGGTACGGTTCGAGGTGATAATCACGATCGGCGGGTGGGTAGCACGGATCGTCCCCAACTCGGGGATGGTAATCTGCCAGTCGGAGAGCAGTTCGAGAAGGAAGGCCTCAAACTCCTCATCCGCGCGATCGAGCTCATCAATGAGCAGCACCGTTCGACGGGTACGGCTCGTCTCTAGGGCCTGCAGCAGTGGGCGTCGAATCAGAAACTCTGGGGTGAAGACATCAGCCAGGGCCGTCGTATCGCTGCCCTGAGCCTCGATCAGCCTGATAGCGAGGAGTTGGCGTGCATAGTTCCACTCGTAGATCGCAGTTCCGGCATCAAGCCCCTCATAGCACTGGAGCCGGATCAGTTCACTGTCGAGCAGGCGGGCCAGGGTCGTGGCAATCGCGGTCTTCCCCACCCCTGCCTCACCCTCAAGGAGCAGTGGTTTGGCCATCTTCATGGCGAGGAAGAGCGCAGTAGTCAGGCTACGGTCGGCGACATACGCGTGGCGCGCCAGGGCTTCCTGGAGCTCATCGATCGATTCAATCTGCATACGACATCACTCTACTCAATTCATGAGACCGGTACGACGCAGGCGGGCGACCAGCTCGCTGAGCAGCAGCGCAGTGGCCCCCCAGACTTTATAGCCCTCCAGGGCAAAGAAGGGAACTCGCGCCGCAACCTCGCGGCGCTCCCAGATCTCTTCACCGATCGTTGCGGGATCGAGGAGCATCCGTAGCGGCACACTGAAGGCAGCCTCGACCTCATCAGGATCGGGGCAGAGTTCAGGCTCACTCAGGCTCAGGCCAACCACCGGGGTGAGCCGATTGTTACTTGGAGGAATGTAGAATGAACTGAGGGTACCAAGCACCTCCACATGCGCCGCGTTAATCCCTAACTCCTCCCAGGCCTCGCGCAGGGCCGTCGCGATCGGGCCAGCATCTTCCGGATCACTCCCACCCCCCGGGAGCGAAACTTCACCGCGGTGGGTCGTCAGGCGCGCCGAGCGTACCGTCAACGGCAACCAGAGCTCACCCGCACGCGGGTAGAGGAGCAGGAGCACCGCAGCCTCACGGGGAGTTGTTCCGGGAGGGGGCTGCAGCGGCCGTATCGACCGCCCATCGAGATCGCGCATGACGAGGAGCTCCTCGAGGGTCGGGGAGTCCGGATCGGCCATAGCCGCTCGTAGGGCGGCAGTCTGGTACGGGAGTGCAGGCGAACGGAGCAAGGGGGTGCCTCCTGCTACGCACCGAGGGGTCGCGGAAAGACATGCGTGCCGTTAGGTTCAAATCGATCCGTTGCCGGATCGAAGAGCAGACGATGAATGGTAATCGTCTGTGCCTCCAGCTCGATCAGGTTACACGAGTTCCGCCCATGCTCTTGACCATACCCGCGCCGTGAGGTGGTCGTCCCACTCTGGCAGATGATCGTCCCCCGACGGAGATCGTGCAGGATATCACGAGTTGAGCCAACATGGGTGAGATGGATATGACCACAGAGGAGCAGATCCACCCCACACTCGTCGAGGAGCCGGATCGCCTCATGGGACCCGCGCATCACCCGATTACGGTGCAAACCTGGCGGATTGAACACGGGATGGTGCCAGACAACCATTTTACAGACCTCAGGGCCGTAGGGGGCGAGCATACGGCGCAGGTTAGCGATCTGCTGACGGCTCAACCAGCCACCATCAGTAGTCAGGCCTTGAGCGGTTACTGCACCGACAACGACCAGACCGGGGCGTTCAAAGCATGGGTTGAGCTCACGGCTCATATAGCGGCGATAGCGTCCCAAAGGGTTCAACAGGCGCAGATGCAGGTTGAAGAGGGGCACATCGTGGTTGCCGGGCACCACCAGTTGAGGTATGGGCAGGGCATCACGCAGTTGTACAGCCGCCCGCCACTGCGCGCTAAAATCGGCCCGTTGCACAAAATCGCCCGAGATAACGACCAGATCGGCCTGGAACTCAGGGGCCTGACGCACCAATCCCCTGGCAACCGCTGGATCAAATGGTGGACCGGTGTGCAGGTCAGAGACGTGGAGGATCCTATACAACACACCCTACTCCTCAGCCACGGTGGCCTCTATCTCAGTGGGACGCGCCTTCTCACGGGCTAGACGCACGAGAGCATACCCGAGCAGGCCCACCTCAACGGCTAGAACAACAAGGAAGCTGTAACGCACGATCGTGGCGAAGAGCTCCATACCATTCTCCCTCACCAAGATTAACCAGACTCAGCATAGCGTCCTACCCAACGAATCCATAACCACGCTGCCTATTGTAGCACGCACTGTCCCCAGCGAAGGCAGTACCCTCACCCTACCTTGCGGGAGGCGTGGTGGGCAAGGCCGGCTCACCCCCCTCCCAACCTCCCCCCGTTGGGGGGAGGAGCTTGCCCCATGGGGAGGCGTGGCGGGCCTTGCCCGCCACAAAACAAAGCCAACCCAGCCCTGGTGCTGCTCAACACCCACACCGGCGCAGCCGGAAGCGTGTCCCTCCCCGGGAGGCGTGGAGGGCACGGCATGCTCACCCCCTTCCAACCTTGCCCCATGGGGAGGCGTGGAGGGCACGGCCCTCCACAAAAACACCAACCCAGCCCCGGCGCCGCCAAATACCCACGTCGGCGCAGCCGACAAAGAAACCTCCCTAACGCGGGATCTGGAGCACAATCTGTTCGAGCACCAGTTGAGGGTTGCCATTCTCGCGGAGCTGCTGGGCCGCCTGACCGATCCTGGTGGTGAAGCGATGAATCGCGGGCAGCGCATAGCGAGCAGCCGCCCGCTCGAGCTCGGGGCGACGATCGACATTGATCACCCCCTCAGCGTAGCCCGCGGCGGTCAGGAGGAGATCGCGCCACCAGCTCTGCCAGAGCTCCAACCAGGCAAAGACGCTCTCTTGCTCACCGGTGCGGTACTCTTTCGCGCGCTGCTCAGCCCAACGCATCCCGGCACTCGCCGTCTGACCGTGGAGCGCAATCAGCTCGCCGAGTTGCTCTTCGCGGCGGGCAAGGTTATCAGGCTGCTCGATCAGCTGGAGCGCCCAGCCAAGGCGTCCGCCGCTCCAGGCGGCGAGGAGTGCGGCCCGCTCAGCTGGAACGCCACGCTCCTCAAGCGTGGAGGCCACCTGGTGGCGCGGGAGCGGACGGAGGCGGAGCAGGCGGCAGCGTGAGACAATCGTCTGGAGGAGCTCGGTGCTATGAGCGACCAGGATCAGGGTAGCGTAGGGCGGAGGCTCCTCAAGGGTCTTGAGCATCGCATTGGAGGCCTCCTCATTGAGACGTTCAGCATCGTGGAGAATGAAGATGCGCCGCTGAGCCTCGTAGGGGCGCAGGTTGATGTCACGCTGCCACTCGCGCACCGTGCCAATTTTGAGCTCCTTCTGGCGTGCAGCATCCTCAGCTTTGAGACCAGCCGCCTGCGTCGCCATGCCGGCGATGCGCAAGTCAGGGTGATGACCACGCTCCATGCGTCTGCAGACGCTGCAGTTCAGGCACGGTCCATCTTGCCCAGTACGACAGTTGAGTGCCTGCGCGAGACGCAGAGCAAGGAGCGTCTTGCCGATACCGGCAACACCACTGAGTAGGTAGGCGTGGGCCACACTACCCGAGCGCATACTCTGGGCCAGTTGGGCCACTGCCCACTCATGGCCAACAATACCCCAGGGATGGTTGCTCATAGGTCAAAACCTAGACCTTCCGAAAGACGAGTACGGCATTGACCCCACCAAAGCCGAAGGAGTTAGAGATTGCTGCCCGCAGTTGGGCCGGGCGGGCAACATTCGGCACATAGTCGAGATCACACTCAGGATCGGGGTACTCCTGGTTGATCGTTGGTGGAATGAGATCGTTGCACAACGCGAGAATCGTTGCACTCGCTTCGACTGCGCCAGCGGCTCCGGTAAGGTGACCAATCATCGACTTCGTTGCACTGATCGGCACACTATAGGCATACTCACCAAAGACCTGCTTAATTGCACGGGTCTCGGCCAGATCGCCATGCGGCGTACTCGTCGCGTGGGCATTGATATAGTCGATCTGCTGGGGATCGAGACGCGCATTAAGCAGGGCCTTGCGCATCGCACGGGCACCACCAAGCCCAGCAGGATCGGGGGCGGTCACATGGTAGGCATCGGACGAGGAGCCATAGCCGGCGAGTTCAACCAGGATCGGGGCGCCACGACGGCGAGCACTCGACATCCGTTCGAGCACGAGGATAGCCGCACCCTCACCGGGAACAAAGCCATCGCGGCGAGCATCAAAAGGGCGTGACGCAGTCGTTGGTGCCTCATTCCCCTGGCTACTCAGTGCGCGCATCACACAGAACGAGCCGAGACTGAGGGCACTGATCGGCGCCTCAGCGCCACCAGCTAGCATCACCTCCGCATCACCGCGGCGGATCACCTCAGCGGCCTCACCAATCGCCTGAGCACCCGCGGCGCACGCCGTACTCACTGCCGAGAGGTGGCCACGCAAGCCGAGTTGGATGGCTACCTGGCTGGCGGGCATGTGGGGTAAGGCTGCCGGAATGAAGAAGGGACTGATCTTCATGCCACCACGCTGCACCAGCGTCGTGACCGCCTGCTCGACATCGGGCAGGGCAGTTGAACCACAGCCAACCACGACCCCAATCTCATCGGCGGTGCCATCATCGATGCGTAGACCCGCCGCAGCAACGGCCATACGCGCCGCGGCAACCGCAAACTGGCTCGTCCGCGACATGCGCCGAGCCTCCTTGGCATCCATGAACTGCTGCGGGCGAAAATCGGGAACCTGGCCGGCAATCTGACAGGGAAACCCGGTTGGATCAACGTGCGAAATGCGGACAATGGCACTCCGCCCGGCACGCACACCAGCCCAGAAGGGTTCAACTCCAACCCCAAATGGTGAGACGATCCCCATCCCCGTCACCACAATACGCTGATCCTCGTCCCCTTCACCAAGACCGAGTTGGAGCGGAGCGGTGATGGGAGTCTCTGCGAAGATTTCGGCCAACAGTTCGTCGATACGATCCACGATCGCACTACTTCTGGTGGCATGGACTAGGGTGAGGAGTTCTGCACGGAGAGCAGCCCGTCGGCTAGCCGATATCTGCGCCATGAACGATCCCTCGTCGACGATCCGACCATGTCGGATGGGTTCTGTCTATCTGCTGAACGGGCGAGTAGCAGTATGATACCACACTCTGTGCGAGGAAGACCCTACCACGCTATGGCGCCCGAACTGGCGTACTGGCAGCTTCACCCTTGCGCTGCAGGAGCAGGTAGCCCACAAGCAGCATGCCCGCGAGGCAGAAGATCAGACCGAGGGGCACGTCCCATGGGCGGTAGCGCACGCTGACCAGCTCTGCACCGGCGGGGAGCTCCAATTCGAGCCAGACATCACCCTCCAGTTGGGCTGGTTTTCCATCGACACGCGCTTGCCATCCCGACCAGGTATACTCATGGATGACGAGTCGGCCTGGCTGAAGCGATCCGCAGCGAACCGCAATGTCACCACCACGCCCAGTAGCACTGCAGGGGGTAAAACTGTTGTCAGCGTAGATCAGCCGTGCGTAGCTATGTTCAGGTGGACCACGGTAGATTGGAATCCCATCAACACTCCCCACCAGGGTCATGCCAGGCGGCGGATCTTGACGAGAAGCCTCGAGAAGTGCGGGGGGGAGTGGACGATCCCGCCAGTACCAGGGGCGTATACCGAGGGCCAACTTCAAACCACGCTCCACCGCAGACGTAACAAAGAAGTGCTCACCAAAGGGTGCATTGACCCACTCCGTAGTGGGTGTGGTGAGGGCATCCAGCACTGCAGAAACCTCCTCACCAAGTGGTACCATGCTCAGCCAGTTCCGCCCAAAATCCCAGGCAGTATGTAGCGCGATCAGGAGTGGTGGGAGGAGGAGCCAACGGAGATCGAGTCTGAGCTTGTAGGTTAGCTCGCCCAGGCTGACCTGGAGGTTCACGGGGTCTTTCAGTAAGCGGAGCAGGTGATCGAGGCCAAGGCCAGCCAGGGCGAGGATTGGAGGGACAGCCAGGCTGGCCATAACCGGAACATGGCGCAGGCTATTGACCTGATTAGCGATCCAGTCAGGCGTACTGGCGGTGACCAGTCTGAAGAGTTGACCAGTGGCAAACCAGAGGGGAAGGAGTGCACTCAGCACTAGGAACAGGGTCTCTCGCCGACGACTGCGGCCATGGATCACCGTGCCCAGAATAGCCAGAACGAGGGCAGCCCAACCGACATAGTTCACATACAACCAGGGGTCGGCATCGGAGCGCTTCTGTAGTACTGAGGAGAAGTAGAAGCCTGGATCATCAATCAGCAGGTTGAGCAGCACGTACCGGAAGGGTTGGGAACTGAAGAATCCCGGGTCGGTGTCTTTGATGATCTGGGGTAAGAAGTGGAGGAGGGGCACCAGGAAGGGTGAGGCCAGCAGCAGAGCAATACCCACAGCCGAGAAGAGTGCGCGGAGCCGCTGCTGGAGCATCGCCTGCTGCCACGGGATCAGAAGCAGGATCAGCGGTACACAGAGGGCCAGAGCGACCTGCATGTAGCCCTGACCAGCCAGCAGTGCCTGTCCGAGCATGAGGCCCAGGAGCGCCACGTGACGGCGTTCACCGGTGCGGGCTAGCGCAATCAACGGGGGCAGGACCAGCGAACAGGCCGCTGTGGAGAAGACCAGACCAAAGGTGCCCAGTTCAGCTCGACCCGCCAGGTGCCCAGCAGCAACAGCCATACAGGCTGTCCATAGCCGTGCTGCACGCCCCAATCCAAACAGTGCCCCCAGCCAGAGTTGGGCCAATCCAGCCATCAACAGTGCCCCCGCAAGGGCGATTTTGGTACCATTGATCATCCCCCAACCCAGAGTGAGTAGGATGACGATTGGGTGCAACATGCTGCCGTAGATATCGACGAACGCTGGCGACCCTCCCTGCACACCACCATTCCACATGACGCAGGGGCCGCACTGTATGGCATTGATCCAGATGTGGTGGGACTGTATGGCTGAGAGAAACTCTCGCCCACTCAGGACCTGCGCTGGATCGAGATCCAGGAGTGGACGGGCAACAATCGCGACCCAGACCAGGAGGAGGAGCAACTCAATAACCAATGGAGTAGTGCTCATCACCCCCCGTGCTGGGGGCAGTAGGCGCCGAAGGGCAGCGGCTAATCGGTGTAGCCGATCGGATCCAGATGCAGGCGGTACAGTGTCATTCATGGGCTGCTGGATTGGAGTAGGTTCGTGACGTGAATATCCGTGACGCGGGGTATTCCTCATTGTACCGCATAAACTTTATAAAACAAACGTTCGACCAGTAACACCTCTTCACCGTTGGGGTACGGCGTAGTTCAGATCGGCGTGACCAGTTCCTACGAACCGCAAGCAGGCGCTCGGTGTTCCCAGGTTCTGGGTTACCCTGTCACACGATCCATCAGCCCCCTTCCCCTTGCGTGCTACAATGGAGCCTATGCGCATCCTCATTACCGGCGGTACAGGCTTTCTCGGTCACCACATTGCAGAGCGCTTGCTGGAGGATGGTCATACGCTGACGCTCCTTGGGCGTACAGCTTCCAGCAACACACCGCAACGTGGGCTGTTCAGCTTGCGCTGCGATCTCCGCCATCGTGCCGCCGTGATTGCGGCGTGTCGTGGTCAGGACGCGGTCATCCATGCCGGTGCACTCTCGGCACCTTGGGGGCGCTGGGAGGATTTCTACGCGATCAATGTGCGTGGTACCGCGGCCATCCTCGAGGGGTGTGAGCGTTTTGGGGTTACACGCCTGATCCAGATCTCCTCGCCCGCCGTCGTCTTCACGGGTGGTGATCATCAGCAGACGACCGAGGATGCGCCCTACCCACGTCGCTTTAGCTCGGCTTACGCCCAGAGCAAAGCCCTCGCGGAGCAGCTGGTGCGCAACGAGACCCGCGTGGCGAGTGTGATCTTGCGGCCCAAGGCGATCTTCGGACCTGGTGATCGGGCCCTACTCCCACGGCTGGTGGCCGCCGCGCGTGCCGGTCGCCTGCCCCAAGTAGGTACGGGGCAGAATCTGGTCGATCTGACCTATGTGCGGAATGTCGCCGATGCAGTGGCCCTCGCCCTGCACCGCTCAGCTGCCCTGGGGCGAACCTACCACATCACCAATAACGAGCATGTACCCCTCTGGCCGCTGATCCGCCGGGTGCTGCGCGAACTGGGCCTCAACGATCGCCTACGGGCGGTGCCACTCCCCCTGATGCTCGCCGTCGCCGCGAGTATGGAGCTCCGTGCGAAGCTCACCGGATGTGAACCACTGCTGACACGCTACAGCGTTGCCATCCTCGGGCGTACACAGACCTACGATATCAGCGCTGCCCAACGCGATCTCGGCTACCAACCCCGGGTAACGATTGCTGATGGGGTTGCCCACACCCTCGGCTACTTGCGCCAGGAGGTACGATGAGCGGGCTACTCACCCTTGAACTCCTCGATAGTGGCCACTGTGTGGTACCAGAGTGGCAAGTGATGCGTGGGACGTCGCGACGCCCACTGCACTGCCATGCGCTGGTGGCACTCATCAACCACCCCCACCATGGCTGGATCCTCTTCGATAGTGGCTATGCGCCACGCCTGCTTGAGGTGCTGCGTCACTGGCCTTTTCGGATCTACCACTACCTCACCCCGCTACGCCTACAGCCTGAGCTCGCCATTGTCACTCAGCTCGCTGCCCGCGGCATTAGCCCCGAGATGATCTCGACCCTGATCATCTCCCATTTCCACCTCGATCACATAGCCGGTCTGCACGATTTCCCCGCGGCACGGTTGGTAGCCGATCGCGCAGCACTCGACTATGCCCCACAGCTACAGGGCATGGCCGCACTACGCCGTGGGCTCATTCCTACACTCCTGCCCCCCGATCTCGATCAGCGGGCACTACCGACCGACCGCTTGCCGAGGGGCCCAGAGTTGCCCCACCTCGGGCCGACCTACGATCTCTTTGGTGATGGCTCGATCCTTCTCGTGTCGCTCCCCGGCCACGCCCGTGGTCAGCTGGGGGCGCTCCTGACGAGCAGTGAGGGAACCCTGCTTCTGGCTGCCGATGGTGCCTGGACGAGCCGGGCCATCCGTGAACTTCGCCCCCCCACACGTCTAACCAACCTGATGGCCGATGATCCACGAGCAGTCGAGGAGACACTGGCCCGCCTGCGCGCCTTTGCCGAGAGTCGCCCTGACGTGCGGATTCTGCCCACACACTGTCCGGAGGTCTATGCGGGCTGGTTGTCCCGTTAACGGCGTGCGCAACACCCCTCAATACCCTATGCTGAACGTCAAAATCGCTGGAGTCGGCCACTACCTCCCCGAGCAGGTGATTACAAGCAGTGCGCTCGAGCAGCGCTACGGCCTCGACGCGGGCTGGATCGCCCGCACGACCGGTATCGTGGCCCGACGGCGAGCCACGCACGAGA
>CAIWUD010000404.1 GCA_903915775.1 uncultured Chloroflexota bacterium
ACCTTACCGAGGAGGTTATCGATCACGCTGATCTTATCGCTAATTTTTGCCCCACCAATGATGGTGACGAAGGGGCGCTGGGGATGCTCAAGGGCACCACCGATATAGGCGAGCTCCTTCTCGAGCAGAAAGCCGGCCACAGCGGGCAACTGATGAGCCACGCCCTCGGTCGAAGCATTGGCACGGTGGGCAGCACCAAAGGCATCATTCACAAAGACATCACCCAGACGGGCCAACTCAGTAGCCAGCGCAGGATCGTTGGCCTCTTCACGTGGATCAAAGCGTGTATTCTCAAGCATCAGCACCATACCCGGCCCAAGTTCGGCCACAGCGGACTCGGCAACAGGGCCAGTGATCGCCTCAACCTGAGTGACCGAGCGCGCCTCGGGCAGCAACTCGCGCAGCCGTGTGACGACGGGAGCCATACTATACTTCGGATTGACCTTCCCCTTAGGGCGACCAAGGTGCGACATGAGCACCACGCCACGAGCCTGCTGCTCCAACAGGTAGCGAATCGTCGGCAGCGCAGCACGAATACGGGTATCATCCGTGATATTACCACTGGCATCTTGCGGTACATTAAAGTCTACCCGCACCAGGGCACGCTTGCCCGCCCACGCTAGGTCGCGAACTGTCTGTTTACGCATAGTATAGGTTTCTCCTTGGTGAGGCAGCCGTGCGTGTGACGCACAGCGCCGCGGTATGTGTTAGGTGTACTGCTATGTAAGGTTGGTACAGATGCCCTCCCAGCCTCCCCCCGCTGGGGGGAAGATTCCGGCTCCCTCCCCCAACGGGGGAGGGGTGGGGTGGGGGCAAGAGGTGCTGCCTCCGTGAAGCAGTACATTCCGCTACCGTTCTGTCGGCGCCATTGTAGCATACGGCTCAGGTAGGGCGTAGATACCAGTCGGGTCGAGGGCTAGATGAACGGTTGAGCCGACCGGTCCAGGTGGTACTGGCAACTCAAAGCTCAACTCCAGGCCAGAAGCGTGACGTAGCAATAGGCGGTAGGCACGGCCACGAAACTGGGCCTCGAGCAGTGTTGCGCTCAGCCTGGGGAGGTCGGGGGCGGGCTGAGTCAGGGCATCGGGGTAGATCAGCAACTGAGCGGGAGCAGTCGCGCTCCCAGGGGGAGCAGCGTGGCGGCAAGGGAGTGGACCGAGCGGGGTATCGACCCATCCATCGGCACGCCACTGCCCAACCAGCAGATTGCTCAGCCCGAGGAAGCGTGCCACCCAGGCGCTCGCTGGGGCGCGGTAGAGTAGTTCGGGTGAAGCGCACTGCTCCAGACGCCCAGCGTTGAGCAGGGCGATCCGATCCGCTAGGGCAAAAGCCTCCTCCTGATCGTGGGTCACATAGAGGGCTGCCACGCCAACCGCACGTAGAATAGCACGCAACTCATCCTGGAGCCGCTCGCGCAGCGTACGATCGAGGGCCGCCAGGGGTTCATCGAGCATCAACAGGCGCGGTTCCGGAGCGAGGGCGCGGGCCAGGGCCACGCGCTGACGCTCACCCCCAGAGAGCTCGTAGATGCGGCGCCGCTCATAGCCGCGTAGGCCCACCAGTTCCAACAGTTCGGCCACCCGTGTGCACGCTACGGCGCCCCGCCCCTGTACCTGCAGCCCAAAGGCGATGTTGCCGGCGACATCCAGGTGGGGGAAGAGGGCGTAATCCTGGAACATCAAGCCGAAGCCGCGGCGGTGGGGTGGGGTATCGGCAATGGATACCCCGTCGAGGAGGAGTTGACCTGCATCGGCGCGCTCCAGACCAGCCACAATGCGCAGGAGTGTCGTCTTTCCACACCCCGAGGGGCCAAGTAGCGCGACGATCTCACCACTCGCAACCTGGAGACTCACCCCCCGCAGTACCGGAAGGGCATCGTAGGCGTGGGCAATTGATTGGAGTTCAAGCAACATAGGTCGATTGTACCACTCCGGGCGGTGTGGTGGGCTTCGCCCAGCATGCCACGTCGGCGCAGCCGCGTACCTGGCTTCCGGGTGGGGTGGAGGGCAAACCCCTCCACAAAAAAACCAACCCAGCCCCGGTACCGCCAGCATGCCACGTCGGCGCAGCCGCGTACCTGGCATACGGGAGGCGTGGAGGGCGAAGCCCTCCACCAAAAAACCAACCCCGCCCCGGGGCCGCCAGCATGCCGCGTCGGCGCACCCGCGTACCAGGCAAACGGGAGGCG
>CAIWUD010000405.1 GCA_903915775.1 uncultured Chloroflexota bacterium
AAGATCGCCGCCACGCCGAAGCTGGGGGCGAAGAACCAGCTGGACTGCCCGAGAGGGTACATCAGGAACACGCTCACGAACACCGCGATCGGGCCGGAGAAGGCGATCGCGTTGTAGGGGCGGATGCCGACGAGACGGGCGATCTCGAACTGGCGCAGCATGAAGCCGATCAGAGCGAAAGATCCGTGGAGCGCCACAAAAGTCCAGAGTCCCCCAAGCTGGACCCAGCGGACGAAATCCCCCTGAGACTCAGGGCCCCAAAGTAGAAGAAGAGAATGACCCATAGCATCTGCAGGCGTCGAAACAGCTGCTGTGAGGAAATTAGCGCCCTCAAGGTAGCTAGACGCCAGCCCGTGGGTGTACCAGCTCGTAGCAAACGTTGTGCCAGTAAGCCAGCCACCAAGGGCCAGATAAGCAGTGGGAAAAAGAAGTAGTCCAGACCAGCCCACAAATACAAAGCGATCGCGTTTAAGCCAGTCATCCAGGACATCAAACCATCCTCGTGAAGGGGCAGTTAAGGCGGAAGCAGTCATAGTAGGAGTACGACCAAGAGTGGAATGAGGACCGAGGAGATCCCGATTGCGGCGCCCACCACCGAATCGATGATGGGCCGAAGACTGTATCCCTCAGTCATTGGGCCAAGGGAGGTTGGGCCACGTGTCCATCAGCATCGAGATGCTGTTCGATGAACTCGAGAATTGGAACCACTCCCTCCGGGCGGATGAGTTCGGTGGTTGTTGGTGAGGAGTAGCGGTGGCCATGTTGCGAAGCATGGCCGAGTGCAGCCTGCTCCAGATCGAAACACTTTCCAAGTGGTAGTTCCCATTCTTTGACAATCCACAGAAGTCGGCCCTGTAAGCGCTTCCTTGTGGAGCGACCCGTGATGCCGAGCTTGAAGTGGGAGTCACCGCCATCTGAGTACTGGGCGAGATATAGCAGACCAGGCAATTGCGACTGCTCGTGATTTGGCCTGTAGCCGAACCCGTGCCCGCGGCTTACGCCTTTCGTGCCCGCATTCCACGTGGGTTTGTTGTGGAAGGGGTTGTTGGCGCCCTGCTTTGACGCAGAGCGGCAGCAGTGCTTCTTGTTGATCTGACCGTTTGGGAATACCCACCTCTCGCCGTGCGGGCACCGGATTAGAACTTTGTTTCGCCTGGCCGGATAGCCGTCCCATGCGATGACTTCGAATCCAATCCGGGCCCCAAGCTCATGCAGATCCCGGTCCCAATCGCGGCGGCAGTGCGGCCTCTTCGTGCCCATTTAGAGAAAAATCCTCTCGAATATAGTATACCCGAGAGGAAAGTTGTGCGTTAGCTCAACCGATCGCTGGGGCTTTGAGAGCCACAGGGGTGGCCTCAGCGGCTGCGAGGTCGAGGGGGAAGTTGTGCTCCCGCTTGGACTATATCTTCACCGTGCTCCGAGGAGTTTAGGTGCCGGACGCTAGTGGCGTTTTACGTGGAGCGCTCTCCACACCGCCTAGTCTCTGAACCTTCCGCTCAAGCGTGAGCGGCTTGGCTGCTGATTGCCCCGCCGGGTTCCCAGCAATTCATCCGGAGTTTACCTTGCCTTTTCAGGCGAGGGCGCCCACAAGTCGAGCGTTGCGTTCGTGCATCACCTCCATGCCCAGGCCAGCGCGGTTCAGCACGTCGGCCCAGGTGTTGATCACCTTGCCCTGGCTGTCGACGATGGACTGGTTGAAGTTGAAGCCGTTCAGGTTGAACGCCATGGTGCTCACGCCCAGGGCGGTGAACCAGATGCCGACCACAGGCCAGGCAGCCAGGAAGAAGTGCAG
>CAIWUD010000406.1 GCA_903915775.1 uncultured Chloroflexota bacterium
CTTCGCGTTCATCGATCACCTCTACGACATGAGCCTCTACTTTGCCGAGGCTCGCCCCGAGATAGCCACCGCCCAGGTGATGGAGCAGATTCGGCCGACTCGTAGCTATTCCACCGACCTTGGCACTGCCCTGGGTGAGTTCTGTCGCGACCACCTCGGCTGTGTCGATCGGCGCACCACGGTGATCGTGCTAGGCGATGCGCGGAACAACGAACATGATCCAGGCTTAGAGGCCTTTGCCCAGATCCGTGCCCGTGCGCGCCGGATACTCTGGTTTGTCACCGAGGAGCGATCGATGTGGGGCCGCTACGACCCGGGCTCCCTGAGCAGCGACATCTACCGCTACGCCCCAATGTGTGATGCCCTGCATGAAGTGATGACCCTACGCCAACTCACCGATGCGATTGATCGGCTCTTCGTGCGAGCATAGTAGTAACCCCTATGGCCAACCAGACAGTCATTGAGACCCACCAACTCAGCCGCCACTTTGGAACAGTTACCGCCGTTGATCAACTGGACCTCACGATTACGGGTGGAGAGATCTTCGGTTTCCTCGGCCATAACGGTGCCGGCAAGACCACAACTATTCGGCTACTGAATGGCGTGCTCGCACCCAGTGCGGGCACGGCCCGTGTGCTCGGCATGGATCCGGTCGTCGACGGACCGAAGCTCCGCTACCATACGGGGGTCTTGACGGAAACGCCTTCACTTGATGATCGCCTCACTGGACGCGAAAATCTGCGCATCTATGCCGATCTGTTTGGCGTGCCCATCGCGAAGGTGTCGAGCCGTGTCGATGAGCTCCTAGGAATCTTCGAGCTTACCGAGCGAGCCGCCGAGCGTGTGGGTGGTTATAGCAAGGGGATGCGCCAACGCCTCGCCCTGGCCCGCGCCCTGCTCCACGAACCAGAGTTGATCTTTCTTGATGAGCCAACCGCTGGGCTCGATCCTGTGGCCACCAGGCATGTGCATCAGTTGATTACCCGGTTGAGTCGCGAAGAGGGGCGCACACTCTTCCTCTGTACCCACAACCTGGAGGAGGCACAGCAACTCTGCGATCGCGTTGGGGTGATGGAGCATGGGCGTTTACTGGCGATCGGCACACCTGCCGAGCTGATCCGCCAGACCTACAAACTGCTAAGCCTAGATCTCGAGGTAGCGGCAGCCGATCTCCCGCTAGCCCTCGCACAACTCAGTCGTTATAGCACACTCCAGGTGCAGACGCTCAACCATGAACAGATCCGCATGCATGGCATCGCGCGTGACGCCATCCCCGAGCTGATCGCTACGTTGAGTGCAGCCGGTGTACATATCTATCGCGTCAACCCACGCGAACCCTCACTCGCTGATGTCTACTTCGCGCTCCATGAGGAGGCTACCCGTTGAATAGACGCGCCATTCGCGCCATCGTGCGCAAAGATCTCAAGGTGACCATGCAGAATAAAGGGGTGGTCATCCCCCTCCTCTTGGTACCGTTGATCATGTTTATTGCCCTACCCTCCCTGGTAGGGTTGATGCCTCTCCTGGGTAACATTCCCGACTCGGATCTCGCTGAGATCCAGCTCCTAGTCAGCCGCATGCCACCTACGCTCCAAGCAGAATTCGCCGGGTACACACCGCTCCAGTTACTCGTCGTGATGATGATCGTCTACTACCTGGCCCCGATGTACCTCATCGTTCCCATGATGGTGGCCAGTGTGATTGCCGCTGATAGCTTTGCTGGTGAGAAGGAGCGCAAAACGTTAGAGGCGCTCCTCTACACCCCTACCACTGACCAGGAGTTACTCCTCGGTAAGCTGCTGGCGGCGTGGCTACCGGCAGTCGGGGTTGCCCTGGTCGGCTTCGTCTGCTACAGCATCGTCGCCAACCTGGTAGCCGGACCAATCATGGGGGGTATCTTCTTCCCAACACCAATGTGGCTCATACTAGCATTCTGGGTCGCTCCAGCAATCGCCGGGCTAGGTCTGGTCGTCACCATCCTCGTCTCATCACGGGCCCAGGGGTTCCAGGACGCCTACCAGATGGGGGCACTCGTCGTCCTGCCCCTGCTCGCCCTGATGATCAGCCAGGCTACTGGGGTGATGTTCCTCAGCACTGGGCTCGTCTTGCTCCTCGGCGCCGCCGTCTGGCTCCTGGATGGAGCACTGCTCTGGTGGGGTGGTCGCTGGTTTCGACGTACCGAACTCTTCGGTCGCCTCTGAGCAGTGGGAGCAACCGCCATGGCCCTCCAACCTGAAGCTCCGCTTACCCTAGAGGCCATTACCTCCACCCTTGGCCCGCACGCCCTCCCGCGAACGATCCTTTACCACGATACGATCGGCTCGACCATGGATCTAGCTCGCAGCCAACTCCAACTGCTCCCAGTGGAGCAGCTACCCATCCTTGTGGTGGCCGATGAGCAGACAGCCGGGCGCGGGCGCCAGGGACGGAGTTGGGTAGCACCACCGGGGACAGCCCTGCTCACCTCACTTGCCCTGCGCCCTGACCACCTTCCAGCTGCGCAGGGAGTTGCCCTGATCTGGATGCTTGCGGTAGCCCTCTGTGAAGCGATCGAGGAGCTCACTTCCCTGCGACCAGGGCTCAAGTGGCCAAACGATCTCCTCCTCTACGATCCTACCGTCGGTTGGGCCAAGGCAGCCGGCATGCTCCTGGAGGTCAACCTCAGGACGGATCGGGTGGAATGGGCAATTCTCGGCTGTGGTGTCAATCTGCATGCCTTCCCACCAGTTGGAAGCACCAACTACCCAGCGACGAGCCTTGCGGCGGCGGGGGCAACCGTCACACGCCTGCAGCTTCTCGAAGCACTGCTTCGCCACACCAAACCGTGGTATCAGCGGGTAAAGCGGGGCGAGACAGCCGACCTCTTCGCGGCGTGGCGTGCTCGTCTGTACACCCTGGGCCAGATGGTCACGATCACGACAAACCAGGGCCGCCTCTCTGGTTTGGCTGAGGCAGTGACGACGAGCGGTAGTCTCCTTGTGCGTGACGCAGACGGACGGCTGCATACCATCACCACCGGTGATGTAGGACTCGTAGGGGTGTGAGGCCCTAGTGCAAGTCGGCATCCCAAGCAGTGAACCGTTTCAACGAACTGACTGTCGGGGCAACCCCCCGTGGTTGCCCCACCGTTGGCTTACCCCAAAAGTGAACCGGTACACGGCGCAAACCGGGGGACCCTCAGCAGACTTTCAGCCTCATCTCAGTAGAATTGATCAACCCTCAACGTATCCTATGGTATAGTAGGAAGGGAAGTTACATATAGCGGGGGGGAAAGCCCTCGTTATGATTGGGATCTCTGGCCCAACGCACATCCATGCCGTAGCGCATGCTACCCGGTTCTGTCCATGCAACGACATACCGCTACGGATGTGCTGATAGTGTGGAGATAGGGAGGTATGCCGATACACCATCGGCGCCTACTCAAGGGCGCCCTACTGACCATCTGCCTGATTGTAGCGGCCACGATGCTGCGTCTCGCCCTCGAATGGCGACAGGCCCTGGCAAATATCGACGCAATGATCGTCACTCCAGTCGCCATTAGCATCCCAACTGAGGCATCACTCGTTGGCGAGCCGCAACCTGCGGATCAGGTAGCCACCCCTGTAAGCATTCCGGTAGCCACACCAGTAGCGGAGCTACTCGCACCAACCCCTGTCGATAAGCCTACGCCAAACTTGAGCCAAGCGATGTTGACCATTCTCCTGCTTGGTACCGACCGTCGTCCTAATGATACGGAGGTGACGCGTACCGACGCGCTAATGCTCGTGCGCATTGATCGCGATCGCCAGCAGGTGAGCATCCTATCGATCCCGAGGGATCTCTGGGTCAACTATGCAGGTGGTGGTGAGGGCAGGATCAACGCTGCCTACGCCCTCGGCGAGCGGCGCTTTGGGCCGGGTGGGGGCGCAGCCATGGCCAAATCGACGGTTGAGCAGCTACTCGACATCAGTGTGGATCACTTTGTGCTCCTCAACTTCCAGGGCTTTCAGCAGATCATCGAGCAGATCGGGGGGATCGAGATCGACATCCCTGACGCGATCTATGATCCCACCTACCCCACCGAGGATTATGGCACCATGGAGGTACGCTTCGAGGCTGGACCACAGCTCCTCGACGCTGAGCGGGCGCTGATCTATGCGCGCACCCGCCACGCCGACAATGACTTTGGACGCAACCAGCGCCAGCAGTTGGTGCTTATGGCTATCTTTGATCGCATTCGTGAGCGTGGCCTCCTCCATCAACTTACCAACCTCGACGACTATACCGGGGCGATGCGTGACTACATGCAGACCGACCTGAGCCGTGGGCGCATGCTCGAACTGGTCGGTTTTGCCCGCGGGATCGGTAACGACGATATCCTACGCTACGCGATCAATTCACGTGCCATCGTTGATCTCAGCCCACCCGCAACCTTCGCCGCCGATCCACAGGCGCTTATGGGTATTATGCGCCAGTTTACCGGCGAGGCAGTCTCTAGTGCAGGTGGGAGTTAGGGATTGAGCCAATTGGGACCGCACGCATCAGGAACGGGGGGCGGGGCAGTACGTTCAATTGCCATCGCCGCCCTCCTGATTGCGATAGGCAATATTGCCAGCCGCCTAGTAGGCTTCATCCGCGAGCCAACCATCGCCTTCTTCTTCGCACGTGGGGTGGAGGTTGATGCCTTTCAGCTAGCTTGGACGGTGCCAAGTACCCTTTACGACCTCCTAATCGCCGGTGCGGTGAGCGCGGCCCTGGTTCCCGTCTTTGCCGAGCATGCCGAAGGGCCGCCTGATGCGTTCAGGCGGCTCGTTTCGGGCGTCCTGAGTATCGCCATCACCGCGCTCACCCTCCTGACCATCTTGACGATCTGGCAGGCACCACTCCTGGTTGCCCTCCTCGCAGGGCCAGGACGAGCCGAACTACAGGCAGTTGCGACTCCGCTGGTGCGCCTGCTCATGCCCGCAGTACTCCTCATGGGCTTGTCAGGGTTGGCCACCGCAGTACTCCACGCCCAGCAACGCTTTCTCCTTCCCGCCTTCACCACCCTGATCTTCAACCTGGGCATGGTCGTGGGTGTCCTGCTGCTCCACAACCAGCTCGGGGTCTATAGCCTGGCTGCCGGCGCGCTGATTGGTGCCCTAGGCCAGGTGGTGCTCCAACTCCCAGGATTGCGTGAACTACGCTTCCCACGCTTCGGGCAGCCTGCGCATCCGGCAGTAGGACGCATTCTGAAACTCTACGCACCAGTTGCCCTTGGTATCGCCTTCTCGATCATTGGTACCCTCATTGACCGTCGGTTAGCTGCCGGCTACCCGTCTGCACTCAGCACCATGCGCTACGCCACCACGCTGATCCAACTCCCCCTGGGGCTAGTCGCTTCAGCAGTGGCCCTGGCGATCCTCCCAACCCTTTCGCGCCAGAGTGCCGCCGCTGATGAGACGAGCTTTCGCACCACCCTGGCGATGGGTCTCAAGGTCGTGTTCCTGCTCATCCTACCAGCAACGGCAATTCTAGCCATCCTGCGTGAACCAATCGTCACGCTGATCTTCGAACGGGGTGCGTTCAGTGCCAACGATAGCAAGGCTACCGCCCTTGCCCTCCTGCTCTACCTTCCAGGGCTACCAGCAGCCGCTATCGATCAACTTCTCATCTTCGCCTTCTATGCGCGCAAGAACACCCTAACCCCCAACCTGATCCAGGGTGCAGCGATCGGTGGCTATCTCCTGGTAGCCCTCCCCCTCCTCTGGTTGACGAACCTCGGCTTCCTGGCCCTGATCCTCGGCAATGCGGCGCAGTGGATTGGCCATGCCCTGATCACCTACCTCCTCCTCACCCGTGTCGTACCGCTAGGCGGACGACAGCTCGGTGAGGCGGTGATAAAAGGCAGCATCGCCACAGTACTCATGGCAATCGTGATGCTCGCCCTGGTCACCCTGAGTAGCGATCTTCCACCGATCACCGTGATCCTGCTCGTAGGGGGTGCTGGCGCACTCAGCTACCTGGCGGCCTGTACCCTCCTCCGACTTGAGGCGCTTGGCTTCTTTGTTGCTCTCCTGCGCAGCCGACTACAGCGGTCGTAGATATGCTAGGTTAGTTTTTTGTGGAGGGCTATGCCCTCCACACCTCCTGTACGAGTGTCAAGCCAGTTTCACTATGCAGAATAGTATTCTCAATAGTCGCTATGAACTTGAGCGCCAGATCGGCGAAGGGGGCATGGCCCGCATCTATGTTGGACGCGATCGCCGGCTAAATCGGCGCGTCGCCATCAAAATTCCCCAGCAGCGCCTGCTGAGTGAGCCCGATTTTCTCGCACGCTTTCGCCACGAGGCACAGGCTGCAGCGATGCTGAGCCATCCAAACATCGTTGATATCTACGATGTGGGGCAGGATGGTGATCTTCCCTATATTGTGATGGAGTATGTTGATGGAGTTGATCTCAAGACCATTATCAACCGCGAGGCCCCCCTCACCGTTGATCGAACGCTCCGTCTCGCCGAACAGATTGCTCGAGGCCTCCATGCCGCCCACCGCGCCGGCATGATCCATCGTGATGTGAAGCCACAGAACGTCCTGGTGACTGCCGATGGCCAGGCCCATGTCACCGATTTTGGGGTGGCGAAGAGTCACCTCTCGACGGCCCTCACCGAGACGGGGATCGCCTTTGGAACAGTCGACTACCTCGCACCGGAGCAGGCACAGGGTCAACCGGCTACCGTTCAGTCCGACCTTTATGCGCTCGGTGTAGTGCTGTACGAGATGCTCACAGGCCAACTGCCCTTTAGTGGCGATACGGCGCTAGCTGTCGCGATGAGGCATGTCAGTGAGCCACCGGTGGCACCACGCCGCTTGAATCCCAACATCCCTGTCGGCCTCGAAAGGTTGATCCTGCGCATGTTGGCCAAAGATCCCGCACAGCGGCC
>CAIWUD010000407.1 GCA_903915775.1 uncultured Chloroflexota bacterium
AAAGTGGAGTTGATTGTCCCGGTAGCGATCGAGGAGGGGTTGCGCTTTGCCATCCGTGAGGGTGGACGCACCGTTGGCTCCGGGGTCGTGACCAAAATTATTGAGTAGCGCTCCCGTGGCCCTGAGTGGGGCTGAGAGGGTTGCAGACCTTCTCAGCCTCCCTCTGCATGTGTGGCTCACACTGAGGTCATGTGAGGGTCTGCAATTGGCGCTTTGGAATAGAGGTTCATTATGGCTAAGCAGAAAGTGCGTATACGCTTGAAAGCGTATGACCACAAAATTCTAGATCAGTCGGCTCGTCAGATCGTTGATGCCGCTGAGCGAACTGGGGCGCTCGTTGCTGGTCCCGTACCGCTACCTACCAAGATCGAGAAGTATAGCGTTGCTCGTTCGCCCTTCATCGACAAGGACTCGCAAGAGCAGTTTGAAGTTCGTACGCACAAGCGGCTCATTGATGTGCTTGACCCAAGCCAGCAGACCATCAACGCGCTGATGAAGTTGAATCTGCCGGCGGGTGTCGATATTGAGATCAAGTTGTAACTTCCCCGTTGCCTATCGGGGTTTGAGCACCACTCCAAGATGATATGTTGAGCAAGGCAGCCGCTGCGCATCGGCGCATGCTGCGGAGGTAGTCGTATGGTACATGGGATGTTGGGTCGCAAAGTAGGAATGACGCAGGTCTTCACGCCAAAGGGTGAAGTGGTTCCAGTTACGGTCATTAGTGCTGGGCCGTGTGTAGTTACACAGGTACGGACTGCTGAGCGCGATGGGTATGATGCCGTGCAGATCGGCTTTGAGCAGGTACCGGCCCGTAAGCTGACACGGCCACAACAGGGCCATCTTAAGTCCGCCGGCACGCTGCTGCGCATCCTGCGCGAGTTTAGTACTGATAATCCCCAGGCACATTCAGTTGGCGATGTGATCAATGTCGAACTGTTTGCAGCCGGTCAGAAGGTAGATATTTCGGGCAACTCGAAGGGGCGGGGCTTTGCCGGTGTGGTGAAGCGCCATGGCTTTCGTGGTGGCCCCAAGACCCATGGTCAGAGCGACCGCCACCGTGCTCCTGGATCAATCGGTGCTGGCACCACACCCGGACGTGTCTGGAAAGGCCAGAAGATGGCCGGTCGTATGGGTGGCAAACGGGTGACCGTACAGAATCTTGAGGTAGTTGAAGTTCTGCCTGAGAAGAACCTGATTCTGGTCAAGGGCTCCGTCCCCGGCGCCCGCAATGGGCTCTTGCAGATCCGCAAGGCAGTGAAGGGCTGAGGCATGTGGTTCAGATCAGCGTGACAATCTTGCGGGAGGTGTGGAGGGCGAAGCCCTCCACAAAAGACCCTGACCCAACCTTGGTAACGCTAAACAGTACCTCGGCGCAGCCGAAAGAGAACCATGCCTAAGGGGAGAAGAATATGCAGAATATGCAGGCGACACTCTACAATCAGAGCGGTGAGCAGGTCGGTACGATCGAGCTCAACGACTACATCTTCGGTGTCGAGCCGAATGTGCCCCTGATGCACCAGTACCTGGTGATGCAGGCGGCTAATGCGCGTCTGGGTACCCACAATACCCGTGGTCGCGGTGAAGTGCGTGGTAGCTCGAAGAAACTCTACCGCCAGAAGGGCACTGGCCGCGCACGCCAGGGTACGGTACGCGCACCCCACCGGATGGGTGGCGGTATCGCCCATGGCCCCCATCCCCGCTCGTACCGCCTCAATATGCCCCGCAAGATGCGCCGCCTTGCGGTGCGCTCGGCACTCTCGGTGAAGTATGCTGCTCAGCAGATCCATTTTGTGGATCAGATCAGCTTTGAGCGGCCACGTACCAAGGATGCCGTAGCCCTACTCGCTGCCCTTGGGATCACTGGAAAGACCTTGATCGTTGTAGATAGTAAGAATGAGCAGAACCAGATTGTTCAGCGCTCGGCTAGCAACTTGCCTCACGTGAAGACTCTGCTCGCCGGCTACCTGAATGTGCGTGATCTCCTGCACCACGACCATATTGTCCTTCCACAGGCCGCGATGAGCGTCGTTGAGGGCATCCTTGGTCAGGGCGCTAGTGCGGCCACGCTGAGCGAGGAGGAGTAGCTCTATGCAGAACCCGCATCAGATTATTGTGCGCCCACTGATCACTGAGAAGAATACCAACTTGATGCTCTTCAATAAGTATTCATTTGAGGTGCTCCGTGGTGCATCAAAGCCTGAGATCAAGCGTGCAATCGAGGTACTCTTTAATGTCTCGGTTGAGAAAGTCCACACCATGAATGTGCGCGGCAAGCTGAAGCGTCGCGGGCGTGAGGTGGGCTATACGCGTGAGTGGAAAAAGGCTATTGTGACTCTCGTACCGGGTGACCGGATCGAGATCTTCGAGAGCTAGATGGAGCAGAGCCCATGGGTGTGCGTATCTATAAACCAACCTCGGCGGGTCGACGTAATATGTCGGTCTCGACCTTTGATGAGCTCACCAAGAAGCGGCCTGAGCCCCGTCTGACTGAGCCGCTGCACAAGCATGCCGGCCGGAACAACGCGGGCCGGCTGACCACGCGCCACCGCGGCGGTGGGCATAAGCGCTTCTACCGCATCATCGACTTCAAACGCAACAAATTTGGTATTCCAGGTAAGGTGCAGGCGCTCGAGTATGACCCTAATCGTACGGCTCGGATCGCCCTGATCTCCTACGCTGATGGTGAAAAGCGCTATATCATCGCCCCAACTGGTCTCAAGGTGGGTGATACGGTTATGAGCGGTGCTGATGCGGATATCCGTATCGGAAATGCACTGCCTCTGAGCGCGATACCCCTTGGTACCCAGATCCATAATGTGGAACTGGAAATTGGTCGTGGGGCCGTGCTGGTGCGGAGCGCTGGTACTGCGGCCCAGTTGATGGCCAAAGAGGGCGACTACGCAACCCTGCGTATGCCCTCGGGTGAGATGCGCCAGATCCACGTACGTTGCATGGCAACTATTGGCCAGGTGGGCAACGCTGATCACCAGAACGTACGTATCGGAAAGGCTGGTCGCTCGCGTTGGCTTGGGCGTCGGCCGACCGTGCGTGGTAGTGTCATGAACCCTCGTGACCATCCCCATGGTGGTGGTGAGGGCCGTGCTCCAATTGGGATGAGCACACCGAAAACCAAGTGGGGTAAGCCGGCTCGTGGGGTAAAGACGCGCAATAACAAGCGCAGTGACCGCTTCATTGTTCGCCGAAGGAACGGCTAAGGTTTGTGCGGGGTACCTGTAGCGCCCGGTCGGGCGGCAGGAGTGTGGCGGTAGGCGGTAGATCCCGTGAGGATACTGCTTATCGCCTAACGTACGTATCCTCAGGAGGCCAGAAGTTATGTCCCGTTCATCCAAGAAGGGACCGTACGTCGATATCAAGTTGCTCGAGCGTGTCGAGAATATGAACCGTGGGAGCGAGAAGCGGGTGCTCCGCACCTGGTCGCGCGACTCGACGGTCTTTCCCCAGATGATTGGCCATACGATAGCTGTCCACGATGGGCGGCGCCACGTTCCGGTCTACATCACCGAGAATATGGTTGGGCATAAGCTTGGTGAGTTTGCCCCTACCCGGCTCTTCCGTGGCCATGGTGGCAAGAAAGCTGATAAGCGTGGCAAGGTGAAGTAGTGACGCTGGAGGTAGTGCTGGACACGTAGGTTCTCATGTGCGTGTCGGCCCTCCCTGGAGCGCTAACGAGTAGAATGATGGAAGTCAAAGCTGTTACGCGCGATGTGCGGATCTCGCCACTGAAGGTTCGCCTGGTGATGGATGTGGTACGGGGGATGTCGGTGGAGAAGGCCCTTACGACCCTCAACTATATGCCCCAGAAGGCAGCTCGTGAGGTTTCACGCACGATCAAGTCGGCCGCAGCTAATGCTGAGCACAACTTCGAACTCGATCGTGGGGCGCTGGTCATTAAACGGATCTACGCCGACCAGGGGCCGGTGCTCAAGCGTTCGATGCCACGAGCACGTGGCATGGCGAACCGCATTCGTAAGCCTACAACCCACATTACGGTGATTGTCGACGACGGCGCAGACTACTAGGCTGCCGGAAACGTAGGAGGCATTCTTTGGGACGCAAAGTTCATCCAATTGGCTTTCGCCTCGGCTACATCAAAGACTGGCAGTCGAAGTGGTTTGCCGAGCGTGACACCTACACTGCCCAGCTCCACGAGGATATCGAGCTGCGCAAGGTGATTGCGAAGGCGCTGGCGAATGCCGGTGTGTCGCGAATTGAGATCGAGCGCTCAGCGAATAAAGTTGAGGTGACGGTCTTCACCGCGAAGCCCGGTATCGTGATTGGGAAGCGTGGCGCCAATGTTGATCAGCTGAAGGAAGCCCTTGAGAAGCGCACGGGCAAGAAGATCAAGCTCAATATCCAGGAGATCCATCAGCCCGAGCTGGATGCACAACTGGTAGCTGAAAGTATTGCTGAGCAGATCAGCAAGCGGGTAAGTTACAAGCGTGCGATGAAGCAGGGTGTGCAGCGTGCGATGCGCTTGGGGGCTCAGGGCGTACGCATCAAGTGCTCGGGACGTCTTGGTGGTGCAGAGATGTCACGTATCCAGAGCGAGAGCGAAGGCCGTGTGCCGCGCCATACCCTGCGTGCAGATATCGATTATGCCATTGTGCACGCCCATACGACCTACGGACGAATTGGGGTTAAGGTCTGGATCTATAAGGGTGAGGTCTTCCCCGATCAGCTTGGTAAGGCCCAGGTTGAGCAACAGGTAGCCGCACCAACGCCTGAACGCAGTGAGCGTCGACCAAGGAGAGGGGATCATGCTGCTTCCTAAGCGTACCAAGTATCGTAAGATGCAGAAGGGCCGCAGTGAGGGCCTCTCCTATCGTGGTAATAGCGTGGCTTTTGGCGACTATGGCCTGATGGCCCTCGAGCCAGTCTGGATCACCAGTCGTCAGATTGAGGCTGCACGCCGCACTATTACCGGCTATGTCAAGCGTGGTGGTAAGGTCTGGATCAGGATCTTTCCTGATAAGCCGGTGACCCAGAAGCCCGCCGAGACCCGCATGGGTGGTGGTAAGGGGAGCGTTGACCATTGGGTGGCGGTCGTCAAGCCTGGTCGTGTGATGTTTGAACTCGGTGGTGTTCGTGAAGATATCGCGCACGAGGCACTGCAACGTGCTGCTCAGAAGCTGCCGATTAAGTGTAAAATTATCGGACGTGATGATGTGGAGCCGGAGGTGAGCAGTGGCGAAGGCGAATGAACTGCGCAACCAGGACGATCGGGCGCTACGCGATCAGCTGCAGGAGTGCTACAAAGAGTTGTACAACCTGCGCTTTCAGCGGGTAACTGGGAGCATCACTAACACTGCACGCCCGCGTCAGGTGAAGAAAGATATTGCGCGGATCAAGACGGTTCTGCGCGAGCGCCAGTTGGCCCAGGAGTAGCATAATGACAGAGGCTGAGCAGTCTACCATCCGCAAAACGCAAAAGGTGGGACGGGTGGTTAGCGATAAGATGGCTAAGACCGTAGTGGTTGCCGTCGACTATCTGAAGCCACACCCACTCTACCGTAAAATCATTCGTAAGACGAACAAGTTTCATGCCCACGATGAAGAGAATAGCTGTAAGGTGGGCGATATCGTGCGTATTGAGGAGACACGCCCGATCAGTCGGCTGAAGCACTGGCGGGTGGTCGAGATCGTACAGCGCGGTGAGGAGTAACGGCGATGATCCAACCTCAGACCCGCCTGAAGGTCGCCGATAACACCGGGGCCAAAGAAATTATGTGCATCCGTGTCTTGGGTGGCTCGGTGGTGCACTACGGCCGTGTCGGTGACATTATCGTTGCTAGTGTGAAGCAGGCAACACCGGGTGGTGCGGTCAAGAAGGGCGAAGTGGTGCGTGCGGTAATCATTCGTACGGTCAAGGAGTATGGCCGTCCTGATGGCTCGCACATTCGCTTTGATGACAATGCCGCAGTGATTATCGGCAAAGAGAATAATCCTCGTGGCACCCGGATCTTTGGCCCGGTTGCCCGTGAGCTACGTGAGAAGCAGTTCATGCGGATTGTGTCGCTCGCGCCTGAGGTTCTATAGTCTGGCCCTACCAGGCCAGTGACGCCAGTAGGAAGTAGCTATGCACGTCAAAACTGGGGATGAGGTTCTGATAATCACGGGGAAAGATAAAGGGAAACGCGGGAAGATTAAGCGCGCGCTCCCGACGGCCCGTCGTGTAGTCGTTGAGGGGCTTAATATCGCTAAGCACCACGTGAAGCCCCGTGGTCCGGGAAAGCCGGGTGGGATCATTGATGTCGAGGCGCCCATTCACGCTTCGAATGTCATGCTGATCTGCCCGGGTTGTGGCCACGCCTCGCGCACTGGTCACCGCTTCCTGGAGGAGACCGACCATAAAGGTCGCCCGCGTAAGGTGCGCTTCTGTAAGGCCTGTGACGCAACGATCGATAAGTAGGCCCGACCTCAGGGCCGGAGGTGGCTGGAGCGATGCTTCCTCCTAGCCCCTGGAGAAGAACTATGCCAGTCCGTCTGCGCGAGAAGTATCAGCAGGATGTTGTCCCTGCACTGATGCAAGAGTTTAAGTTTACGTCGGTCATGCAGGCTCCGCGCCTGAAGAAGATCGTGGTTAATGTGGGTGTTGGTGAGGCGGTCCAGAACTCGAAGGCGATTGAGGCAACGGTTGGTGATATTGCAATAATCACTGGTCAGAAGCCGGTCGTCACGAAGGCTCGGAAGTCGGTTGCCTCATTCAAGTTGCGCGAGGGAATGGCGATTGGGGTAATGGTTACCCTCCGTGGCGATCGGATGTATGACTTCTACGATCGGATGGTCAATCTGGCACTCCCCCGCATCCGTGATTTCCGCGGGGTGAGCCGGCGCTCTTTTGATGGTCGTGGAAACTATAGCCTTGGCCTACGCGAACAGATTGTCTTCCCGGATATCGACTACGATAAAATTGACAAGCTCCGTGGCCTCGAGATTGTGATCGTCACCAGTGCAGAGAACGATCTCCAGGCCTACGCGCTGCTGAAGCGCCTCGGCATGCCGTTTCGTGATTAGCACTGTTGCATGCCTTCGTCTGGGCCAGGAGCAGTTTGCTTACCAGCCCAACAACATCAGGGAGGAACCCCTTGGCAAAGACGTCCTGGATCGTCAAGTCGAGCCGACCGCAGAAGTATAAGGTGCGCGAGTACAATCGTTGCAAGATCTGTGGGCGCTCGCGAGCGTATATGCGCAAGTTTGGCATGTGCCGCATCTGCTTCAGGGAAAATGCCCTTAAAGGTCTCATCCCAGGAGTGGTCAAGTCGAGTTGGTAGGCACTGCGGTGACACCCATGCATAGCACGCACGCGCCGGATCGCCGAGAGCGTTCGGTGTATGAGGAGGCTCATTGTGAGCGTAAACGACCCGATCGGTGATATGCTGACCCGCATCCGCAACGCTTGCATGGCGCGGAAGACGGTAGTCGATATCCCCGCTTCAAAAATGAAACTGTCTATTGCGGAGATCCTCAAGCGAGAGGGTTTTGTGAAGGACTACACGCTGGTCGAGGGGAAGCCCTACAGTACGATCTCGATCACGTTGAAGTATATGACGGATCGGCGGCCTGCTATTAGTGGGCTGCGCCGTGTAAGTAAGCCGGGGCTGCGGATCTATACCGGGCGGGATGAGATCCCGCGTGTGCGTGGCGGTCTGGGCCTGAGCATTCTCTCAACGCCTAAAGGTGTGCTCGCTGGCCATGATGCCTGGCGTGAGCGCGTAGGTGGTGAAGTGCTCTGCTATATCTGGTAGGGCAGGGAGGCTGCAATGTCGCGAATTGGAAAGAAACCGGTTGCCCTTCCTAAGGGTGTAGAGATTACGGTTGCTGATGGCAACCTGGTCACGGTGAAGGGACCGAAGGGTACCCTTCACCAGCAGCTGCACCCTGACATGATCATTGCCCATGATTCGGGGCAGTTGACGGTTGGTCGACCGAGTGATAGTAAACTGCACAAGTCGTTGCACGGAATGACGCGCACGCTGATCCAGAACATGGTGGTTGGCGTCACCGATGGGTGGCAGCGTGCCCTTGAAATCAATGGCGTCGGCTATCGAGCTGCCCTCGAAGGGAAGACCCTGGTGCTGAACCTTGGCTTCTCACACCAAGTTCGTCTCGATCCACCACAGGATGTTCAGTATGTCGTTGGTGAGCGTAAGGCTGCCAATGAACCCCTCGGCCTCCTCGTTCGTGGCATTGATAAGCAGGTGGTGGGTGAGGAGGCGGCGCGACTCCGTGGTTTGCGTCCACCTGAGCCCTATAAGGGTAAGGGTGTAAAGTATGCCGAAGAGAAGATCCGTCGTAAGGCTGGGAAGACTGGTAAGACGAAGTAGCTACGGTTGGTACATCATCGCCGGCAGGGGATGGTATCTCTGCTGGACCAGTGAGGAAATACGATCATGGGACGGCGATCACCCCGCGAGCTGCGCATCCGACGACATTTTCGCCTGCGCAAGCGCGTAAGCGGCAGCCCTGAGCGGCCGCGCCTCAATGTGTTTCGTAGTAATGTTCATATGTATGCTCAACTTATTGATGATGTGCAGGGGCATACCCTTGTTGCTGCCTCAACCAATGAGAAGGGCTGGCCCACTGACGGTGGGACGCAGACAAAGACCGAGCAGGCTGCCCAGGTTGGGCGCCTGATCGCCGAGCGTGCCATCGCTCTTGGGGTGAGTAAGGTTGTCTTTGACCGTGGTGGGTATAAGTACCACGGGCGGGTGAAGGCCCTGGCCGAGGCTGCCCGCGAGGCTGGCCTCAGTTTCTGAGTCCAAGGTTTTGCTGCGCGAGCAGTTGCTCTATAGTTCGAGGCGGTGTGGGGGGAACCCCCCCTACGAACCACCTTTGGAGGCAATGTGAAGCGAGAACGTATTAGCGCCGATGCTCTGGAGCTTGAGGAGCGGGTAGTTCAGATCAACCGCGTCTCCAAAGTGGTGAAGGGCGGTCGTCGCTTTAGCTTCAGTACGGTGGTGGTGGTCGGTGATGGGAAGGGTCTCGTGGGTGTGGGCATGGGGAAGGCTGCTGAGGTTCCCGAGGCGATTCGTAAGGGAACCGAGGCCGCAAAGAAGAACCTCATCCGTGTCCCGCTTGTCGGGGATACGGTGCCCCACGATGTGGTTGCGAAGTTTTCGGCGACGAAGGTGATGATCCGCCCAGCTGCACCCGGTACGGGTGTTATCGCCGGTCGTGGGGTGCGCCCCGTCGTTGAGGCCGCGGGAATTAAGAACCTGCTCTCGAAGGTGTACGGTAGCAATAATCCGGTCAATGTGGTCAAGGCCTCGTTTCAGGCCCTCAGCGAACTGAGCTCCCTTGGTGATATGGCGCGCCGCCGTGAGATGACCCCCTATGAGCTGAATGTACGCCGTATGCGGCGCGTCGGCACTGAGGAGACGTCAGCATGAGTAAGCTGCGTATTGTGTACAAGAAAAGTGTCATCGGCTACGCCAAAAACCAGAAGGCAACCGTCGCAGCCCTCGGTCTGTCGCGCCTTGGCCAGTCGGTGATCAAGCCTGACAACCCGGCTATTCGCGGTATGATCTTTACGGTCAGACACCTCGTTGAGGTCGAGGAAGTCGCTGATGAGGTGATGGCATGAAGCTCCACGATCTGCAACCAGCCGAGGGCTCAAACCGCAAGTCGAAGCGCCTCGGCCGTGGCCATGGATCCGGTAAGGGGAAGACTTCTGGTAAAGGGATGATGGGCCAGAAGGCCCGTCGTGGCCCTGGCCCCTACCGGACGTTTGAGGGTGGCCAGAATCGTTTGGTGAAGCGCATGCCCTTCAAGCGTGGTTTTACCAATATCTTCCGTGTTGAGTATGAGGTAATCAATCTGGATCAGTTGGCTGCATGGCCTGCTGATGTTCCAGTGACGCCGAAGGCGCTGCTGGAGCAGCGCATTCGGCGGAACAAGCAGATGCCAGTGAAGCTCCTCGGCGATGGTGACCTCAACCAGGCTCTGGTCGTGCATGTCCATAAGCTCTCGGCGAGTGCCCGGCAGAAGATCGAGGCGGCTGGCGGTAGCGTGGTTGAACTCGGCTGGACCCCCGAGCGCCGCTCGCGGTCGCGGGGGGCAAACCCCTCAATGCGTAATGCGGTGGCGAGAGGGTCTCAGGAGTAGGTGTGGGTGTGACCGTTACCGTACCTATCGACGGGGAGTCCTTGCCTCCCCGTACTTCTCCTACTCTGACTGGCGCTGCGGCGCGAGGAAGGAAACTGTAAGATGCTCCAGGCTCTTGTGCGCGCCATTCAGTTGCCCGATCTGCGGCGACGCATCCTTTTCACCCTTGGGATGCTCTTGATCTTTCGCCTGATCGCGCATATTCCGGTGCCAAATATCAACCCCGACTCGCTCCAACAACTCCGGGAGGCTCTGGCTTCCAACCAGTTGGCCCAGTTGTTAAACATCTTCGCGGGTGGGGCGTTGCAGAACTTTTCGGTAGCCGCCATGGGTGTCTACCCCTACATCACCGCCTCAATCATCATCCAACTCCTTCAGCCGCTCATTCCGGCGCTGCAAGAGTTGCAGAAGGAGGGTGAGCAGGGTCGCGTTCGGCTCAACCGCTACCAGATGTGGCTGACTATTCCGTTGGCCTACCTGCAGGCGTATGGTCAGACCCTGACGCTGGAGCGATCGGTGAACCCAACTGGCGACGCGCTGCAGTCGCTCTTCCGGACCCCCTTCGATATCGTCGCGAACTTCCTGCCTACGTTCACGGTTCTGACGACCATGGTCGCCGGATCCATGCTGCTCGTCTGGCTCGGTGAGCAGATCAACGACCGTGGTATTGGCCAGGGTATCTCGGTGATCATCTTCGGTGGTATCGTCTCGGGGCTGCCCAACCTGATTGTGCAGGGCTTCCAGATTAGCACGGCCGGTGACCTCGGTACGTTCCTGGGTATTGTGGGCTTCATCGTGATCGGGTTGGTCACTATCGTGGGAATCGTGCTCATTCAAGAGGGGCAGCGACGCATTCCCGTACAGTATGCCAAGCGTGTACGTGGCAATAAGGTCTACGGTGGGCAGAGCAGCCACATCCCAATGAAGGTGAACATGGCCGGTATGATTCCCCTGATCTTCGCGCAGAGCATCATCATCTTCCCGGGGATCGTCGCCTCCTGGTTCTACCGCCCTGGGGCTGAGGGTTTTGGCAATGCGGTAGCCGGCTTCTTCTACAACACCTTCAGCCCCACTGGTGTGGGGGGTGGGTTTGTCTACATCTCCCTGCTCTTCGTGCTGACGGTTGGCTTCACCTACTTCTACACCCTCGTACTCTTCCAGCAGCAGGACATCCCGGATAATCTCCAGCGCAACGGTGGGTTTATTCCCGGTATTCGTCCTGGTAAGGCCACCGAGCAGTATCTGGGGCGGGTACTCAACCGGATCACGTTGGCTGGGGCGCTCTTCCTTGGCACAATTGCCATTCTCCCCTTCATCACCCAGTCGGTTACTGGACTGCAGCTTGGCCTGGGCAGTACGGCACTGCTGATCGTCGTTGGAGTGGCAGTCGATACGATGCGCCAGATCGAGTCGCAGCTGATCATGCGTGATTACGAGGGCTTTCTGAGTAAGTAGGTGGTGGATGTGGTATCATCGTGAAGGTCGTACCACACTCCTCGCTGTGTTGATGTAGCCCGCGATGGGCTACCTTCCTCGGTGGTGTTGTGCGTGGTGTGCGAGAAGGGCATGGCCTCATTCCGCTTCTATCATACGTAGCTGGTTGGATCAATCGCTGAGCGAAAAGAGCACCACATGAGCACCAATGTGATTTTGCTTGGACCTCCAGGTGCGGGGAAGGGTACTCAAGCAAAGACGCTTGCCGAGCGAACGTCACTCTCCCACGTAGCCAGTGGCGATCTCTTTCGCGCCGCGCTTCGTGAAGGTACCGAGCTAGGTATGCTTGCCAAGTCGTACATGGATCGGGGTGAGTTGGTACCGAACGAGGTTGTGATCAACATGATCCTTGAGCGTATTCAAGCGCCCGATTGTGCTGCTGGGGTAATCTTCGATGGCTTCCCACGCACCCGCGAGCAGGCCGTGGCACTTGCAAACTCCATGGCCAGGCATGACAACAAAATCGATGCGGTGCTCTATCTCAGTGTACCGAATGAGGTGCTCTTGCGCCGCATTGCCGGTCGTCAGACGTGCAAGACCTGTGGCGCCACCTATAATATCTACTATTTTCCGTCCCACAGGCCAGGGATCTGTGATGCTTGCGGTGGCAAGTTGTACCAGCGGAGTGATGATTCGATGGAGACAGCGCAGCATCGGCTGGATGTCTATTTTGCGCAGACGATGCCGCTCATCGAGTACTACCAGCTTCAGGGGATTCTCCATGAAGTTGATGGCCAGCGTGAAATTACCTGGGTGACTGAAGCGATGCTCAAGGCACTTGGCCGCTACCTAACGACCTCGGCGCACCCGAAGGAGTGATATGTCGAAAAAGAAGGATGTGATCGAGATGGAGGGCACCATCACGGAGCCGCTGCCAAACGCGATGTTCCGGGTGGAGTTGGAAAATGGGCACGAGGTATTGGCCCATATCTCAGGCAAGATGCGGATGAACTACATTCGAATTTTGAAGGGCGATCGCGTGCTGGTAGAGCTCTCTCCATACGATCTCACCCGTGGGCGTATTACCTACCGTTACAAGTAAGTAGTGATCTCTTTGAGGGGAGGAGTGTCGTGAAGGTACGCGCTTCAGTGAAGCCCCGCTGCGAATATTGCAAGGTGATTAAGCGTAAGGGCGTGATCCGTGTGATCTGCTCGCGTACACCGAAGCATAAACAGCGCCAGGGCTAACCTATGGGTCACTCCACACGCGAATAGTCCGTGTGGAGATCTGCACTCGTATCATTGCTGGTTTGACGAGCAACATAGAGGATAAGGGACATGGCACGTATTGCTGGGGTCGATATCCCCCGAAATAAAAAGGTGGGGATCTCCATTACCTACATCTATGGCATCGGTCGGTCCAATGGATCCGACATTTTGCGCAAGGCTAATGTGAATCCCGAAGCGCGGGTTCGCGATTTGACTGAGGATGAAGTCGGGCGTATCCGCGAGGTGGTTGACCGCGAGTATCGTGTTGAAGGTGACCTGCGCCGTGAGGTGCAGTTGAACATCAAGCGCTTGATGGACATCGGTTGCTACCGTGGCCTGCGCCACCGCAGAGGTATGCCCGTGCGTGGACAGCGTACCCGCACGAATGCCCGTACACGGCGCGGTCGTAAGGGTCAGTCGATCGGGATCAAGAAGAAGGTGAAGAAGTAGCACGCTGCTTGGGCCATGGTGGGCTGAGCATGGACGTGCATGTCTGGTATAACCCAGTGGCAGACGATGCCCTAAGGAGATAAGCATGCCCCCGAAACCACAGAAGGGCGGAGCAGTAGCCAGGCAGCGTGGGAAGCGCCGTGAGCGTAAGAATGTACCACGTGGCCAGGCTCACGTGCTGAGCACTTTCAATAATACGATTGTTACGATCACTGATCCCCAGGGTGCGGTAGTCTGTTGGTCAAGCGCTGGTCAGTCCGGTTTTAAGGGCTCACGCAAGAGCACGCCGTACGCTGCCCAGGTGACTGCTGATACTGCTGCACGGAGGGCGATGGACAATGGGATGCGTTCGGTTGAAGTCTTCGTGAAGGGTCCTGGATCAGGTCGCGAGGCAGCGATTCGCTCGCTCCAGTCGGCCGGTCTGCAGGTCTCCTCCATCACTGATGTTACGCCCATCCCCCACAACGGCTGTCGCCCGCCTAAGCGCCGTCGCGTGTAGGGCAGGGTAAGGTTCATACGTAGAGAGAGGATCTGCTCCACTATGGCGCGTTATATTGGTCCCGTCGGCAAAATTAGTCGGCGCCTCGGGATTGGCATCACTGAGAAGGGTAGCCGTATTCTTGAGAAGCGCTCGTTCCCGCCTGGACAGCATGGTCCTACGGCACGTCGTCGCCAGGTCTCCGACTATGGCCTGCAACTGCTTGAGAAGCAGAAGGCAAAGTACATGTATGGTGTGCTGGAGCGCCAGTTCCGACGCACCTTCGAACAGGCTGCACGGCGTAGTGGTGTGACTGGCGAATACCTGCTTAGTCTGCTTGAGCGACGGTTGGACAATGTGGTCTATCGCCTAGGCTTGGCAACAACCCGCTCTCAGGCACGGCAACTCGTCGCCCATGGCCATATTGTCGTCGATGGACGCAAGACGAATATCCCTTCGTTCACCGTGAATGTAGGACAGCAGATTGCTGTGCGCCCTGAGAGCCGCCGGCGTGCCTACTTCAAGAACTTGGTGGATAGTGGTAGTCTACATAAGTATCAGGCCCCCGATTGGCTACGGCTATCACCTGCTGAGCTTTCCGGTACGGTTGTGTCACTACCGCGCCGGGAAGATGCTGAGCAGGGTATTAACGAGCAGCTGATCGTTGAGTTCTACAGCCGCTAGCAGCCTGCCTGAGTTGCCCGGGAGCATACGTTGTGGGCGGGGAGAACCCGCTCGTGAACGCCGCTCAGGGTGTCGCAGGCTGCCATTGTGTGATGGAGGCGTGAGGTGTTTGACATCGCCATGCCCAAGATCGAGATTGTAGAGGCGACCGAGCAGTATGGGCGCTTCAAAATTGAGCCCCTTGATCCTGGCTATGGCCACACGCTTGGTAATGCGCTCAGACGCGTGTTGATCTCGTCGATTCCAGGGGCAGCAATCTCAAAGATCAAAATTGATGGTGTCTACCATGAGTTTGCGACCCTACCAGGGGTCAGAGAAGATGTTACCGAGCTCGTACTCAATATCAAGGGGGTTCGCCTGCGCTCCTCGCACGAACAGCCAGTTATCGTGCGACTGGCGTGCCACGGTGCCAGTACGGTGACGGCGCGCAACCTGCTGTTGCCAGCAGGAGTCGAACTGGTCAATCCGGATCACTACCTCTGTACCCTCAATGATGCTCAGGCTCGCCTAGAGGTGGCGTTGACGGTTGAACAGGGGCGGGGCTATCTAGCTGCCGATCAGCGCCAGATGCTGCCGATTGGTGAGATTCCGGTCGATGCAATGTTTACCCCAGTGCCGCGTGTTCACTATGTGGTAGAGAACATGCGCATTGGGCAGGCTACTGACTTTGACCGTCTGCTGATCGAAGTCTGGACCGATGGTACGATGAAGCCAGGTGATGCGTTGAGCTATGCGGCCCGGGTGCTCGTACAGTATAGTCAGACGGTTGCGGAGTTCAATCGTATCTCCGTTGAGCCTATGGAGATGCCCACACCAGTTGGGGTGACTATCCCAGCTGATGTGTACGATACCACGATTGAGGAGCTCGATCTTTCGACGCGTACCTACAACTGTCTCAAACGCGCTGATATTACGAAGGTAGGTCAGGTGCTGCAGATGGATGAGAAGGCCCTACTCTCAGTGCGTAATTTGGGTCAGAAGTCCATGGAGGAGATACGCGACCGCCTGATCGAGCGTGGGTATATTACCAGGCCACTTGCCATGCTGAGTGACGAGTGAGCATGATTTCATAGGATAGAACTATGCGACACCGACATGCTGGAAAACTCCTTGGTCGCTCGTATGAGCACCGGAAGGCGCTCTACCGCAATCTCATGGTTGCGCTGATCGAGCATCGCAAAATCACGACCACCATTGCTAAAGCGAAGGCAGTTCAGCCAGAGATCGAGAAACTGATTTCGCTTGCACGTGTGGATACGGTGCACGCACGGCGCATGGCTCTTTCAAAATTGGATAGCAAAGATGCCATGCGTAAGCTCTTTGCTTTCGCACCCACAGACTATGCCAGTCGTAACGGCGGGTATACCCGCATCACGAAGCTCGGCCCACGCCTGGGCGATGGTGCCGAGATGGCACTCATCGAGCTGCTCTAGGCCACGGGGAGCAGTGTCGGCTGTGCCAAGCGTGCCGTCTGGTAGTACCAGGGTTGGGGTAGGGTCTCTTGTGGAGGGCGTGGCCCTCCACACCTCCATAAGGTGGTCACGTTCCATATGAGGAACATCGCGATCCTGCTAGCCTATGATGGATCCGACTTTGTTGGCTCGCAGTGGCAGAGCCAGGGTCGTTCAGTGCAGGGAGTGGTTGAAGCGGCATGGGAAGAGCTCACTCAGGAGCGTCGTCGCTGGACACTGGCTGGTCGTACCGATGCTGGAGTCCATGCTCAGGGTCAGGTAGCCAATGTACGGAGTGAGACGCACCATTCGTTGAATACACTCGTGCGTGGCATGAACGCTCTGCTACCCGAGGATGTCCGTGTTCTAGCAGCACGGGAAGTTGACCTCGAGTTTCATGCCCGTTACAGTGCAACAAGGCGTGACTATCGCTATCTCCTGGAGGTTGCTCAGGCACCACTACCGACCTTGCGCCACTTGGCGCTCCATGTCGAGGGACGCTTGGATCTCGAGGCTATGGCTGTAGCACTACCACAACTGGAGGGAACGCACGACTTTGCTGCTTTTACCGTACCGATGCCTCAGTCGAAAAGCACGGTGCGTACAGTCTATACTGCTCGGATTGGCGAGGTGACGCTCTTTGGGCGCAAACTGGTCGCGATCGATCTGGCGGCCAATGCGTTCCTCCAGCACATGGTCCGAGTAATTGTAGGTACGATCCTGCTAGTGGGGCGGGGACGCCTGAGCGCAGCAGATTTACCGCGTGTGATTGAGCGACGTGACCGCCGAGCAGCAGGGCCAACTGCTGCAGCCCATGGACTTACCCTGACCGCTGTGCACTACCCTTCATCACTACTACACTGGGATGAAGGCCTTGTTTAAGCTAGGGTTCAAACCCATTTGACCATCCGGCGGGAGGTGTGGAGGGCGACGCCCGCTGCAAGGAATCGAACCCAACCCTGCTACCGCCGGACGGTCACGCTGGCGCAGCCGAAACTGAAACACCCCTAAGATAAGGAAGAAGAGCCTTGAAGACGTATCATCAGAAAGCCTCAGAGATTCAGCGCGACTGGTACGTGGTTGATGCTGACGGCGAGGTACTTGGTCGCCTCTCGACCCAGATCGCTACTCTGCTGCGTGGGAAGCACAAGCCGACTTACACCCCCTCGAATGATGGTGGTGACTTTGTGGTTGTGGTTAACTGCGAGAAGATCCGCATCCTCGGAAAGAAGTCCGATCAGAAAGTCTACTACCGTCATACGGGCTACCCGGGTGGGATCAAGGAGACACCCTACAAGATGATGCTGGCGAAGCATCCTGAGCGCATTCTGCGATCTGCTGTGAAGGGTATGCTGCCGAAGAACCGCCTGGGGCGTCAACTGATCGCGAAGCTACGTATCTACGCCGGCCCGGCCCATCCCCACATGGCCCAGCAGCCGAAGCTCTGGAAGCCACGCTACCCAACCAGTACCCAGCAGGTGGGGTGAGAGCTTGAAGTGTACAGCTACTGGTGAGTGAGTAGCTGCGGTGACAATATCTACATAGTGACTAAGGAGAGAGAGATCTATGGAAGCAAAGCGCTACTACCAGGGTACTGGACGGCGTAAAACCGCTGTGGCCCGAGTGCGCCTTTTTCCTGGTAACGGGGAGATTGTCGTGAATGGGAAGCAGCCGGAGGCCTACTTCGGCCCACGGGATCTACTCCAGCATGAGATTCGGAGCCCGCTGGCTTTGACGAGTAATCTTGAGAGCTTCAACGTACTCGTGAAGGTGAGCGGTGGAGGGGTTCATAGTCAGGCTGGTGCGGTACGCCATGGAGTAGCTCGTGCACTGCTCGATCTTGACCCGGAGTTGCGAGTTGTGCTCAAGCGTGCGGGCTTCCTAACCCGCGACCCACGCGTGAAGGAGCGGAAGAAGGCTGGTCTGAAGCGTGCACGCAAGGCACCACAGTATACCAAGCGCTAAGGTGGGCTTCGGTTTCGGCTGCGCCGGCTTGACACGCTGGCGGCACCAGGGCTGGGTTGGTTGTTTTTGTGGAGGGCTTCGCCCTCCACACCTCCCGGAAGCGTGTCAAGCTGGTTTGAACCATGCCTAAGGTGGGCTTCGGTTTCGGCTACACCTGCGGTTGGAATCTGGTGAGGAGAGCCGCACCCTCCTCACCACCCTGTAGAGAGCTCATTGGTATGGTACGATGCGTGTCATAACGGGGCGAGCGAAGGGACACCGACTCAAGGCTCCAAAAGGCCTCGGCACACGTCCGATGCTGGATCGTGTGAAGGAATCGCTCTTCTCTGTCCTCGAGGGGTATGGACGGATTCGTGGACAGGTGCTCGATCTCTATGCAGGTACTGGCTCAATAGGGATCGAGTTTCTCTCACGGGGCGCGCAAGGGGCTGATTTCGTCGAGCAGAGTGCGCACGTCTGTAGCATCATCAAGGCGAATCTGGCTCACACCCACCTCGCAGAGTATGGGCATATCTATACGATGCCAGTCGAGCGTTTCCTCTTGAGTCGGCGTGGGAGGGGTTACTACGACTACATCATGATGGATCCGCCGTATGCCGATCCAGCGATCGAGCAGACCCTCGGTCTCGTTGCAACAGCAGGTGTTGGTCGGGTCGGGGGACTCGTGATCGTTGGTCACTCGCCGCGAGTCATGTTGGCCGACTACTATCCTGGTCTGGAGCGGATCAAGTTTCGTCGTCTGGGCGATTCCTGCTTCTCGATCTACGAACTCGCTGGTACATCCGAGACAACCCCCGCACCATCTGAGGAAGCAACCGTGCTTCCAGCTGATCCGTCGGATCTGTGAAGGCTCGAGACGAGCAACACTATGCGCATCGCGATCTACCCCGGGAGCTTCGATCCGGTCACGTATGCCCACCTCGATATCGCTGCGCGAGCAACCCGGCTCTTCGATCGGGTTGTGATGGCTGTGTTTGATCGACCGAAGAAGAATCTGCTCTTTACCACCGATGAGCGTCTGGCGCTTCTGCATGAGGCGGTTGCCGGTCTGCCACGTGTTGAAGTTGCGACCTATAGTGGGTTGACCGTCGACTTTGCTCGGGCAATGGGTGCAGTGGCCCTCGTACGGGGCTTGCGTACCGTGAGTGACTTCGAGGTTGAGTACAACATGGCTCAACTCAACCAGACCCTCGACGATGAGCTTGAAGTCGTGGTATTGATGGCGAGTCGTCACCTTGCCCATATCAGTTCGAGCGCTGTGCGTGAGATTGCGGGGCTTGGACGCGACCCTATTGAGTTTGTGCCATCCCACATCGTTACCGCGCTACGCGAGAAGTTTGTGCATAAAGGGGGTGAGGGCCATCGAGCTTGATGATCTGATCGACCAACTGGAAGATGCACTGGCAGAGAGTCGTCGTGTACCGTTCAGTGGCCTCCTGCTGGTCAATGAAGAGCGCCTCCTCAGGCTGATTGATCACCTCCGGGTTGCCATTCCTGAGGAACAGAAGCGTGCCCGCCGCATCGTTCAGGAGCAAGAGCGCCTGATTGCTGAGGCGCAGGCTCGGGTACAGCAGGTTCTCGAAGAGCGAGGCCTGTTGGAAGCCGTTGAAGGTGAACGGGCGCGGTTGTTGCAGCAAGCTGAGCAGGAGTCAGCGCAGATCCGGGCCGGGGCCGATAGCTATGCACGTCAGGTACTCGAGGAGATCGACGAGCGACTAGCCAAGCTCACGACTAGTGTGCGCAACGGTCTTGCTGCACTGGGGGGAGCACCGCGTGAGCAACGCAGCCCGCAGTCGCTGGCGGGTGATCGAGCTTGACAAGCTGTTGCCCCACGCCTATAATGCGGCGTTCAGAGCAATCCGCTGCTGTGCCGATCGAACCATGACACTTCTCAAATTTAATGTCGCGCAACTGCTCCGCGAGGAGATGGGAGCGCGGCGTGACTACGAGTTCACTGAGCAGTCTCTGGCCCTGGATGAGCAACTGATGCTGCGTGACATCAGTGGCAACGTACGTTTCACCCGCACTGCGAGTGGTGTGTGGGCGAACGTCAAGGTTCGGGGAGTAGTACGACTGACCTGTGTGCGCTCACTTGAAGAGTTTGATTACACGGTACAACTCGTTTTTGCCGATCAGTTTCACTCGGTCGTTGACGTTTTCACCGGTGGAACGCTCCCGAAGCCGACGGAAGATGACCCCTTCCTGCTCAATGAGCTCCATATGGCCGATGTTGGGGAGGCCATCCGTGAGTATACCCTGCTCGATCTACCACTCAACCCGGTGAGCCCAGCCCACCGTGATCGGCCGGTGAGCTACACTGTGCAGTCTGAAGGGCTTGAGGACGAAGAAGCAGCAGAAGACCTGGGGGTGGACCGATCGAAGTCCGCCGATGATAGTCCCGATATCCGTGCGCTCCAGGCCTGGGCCAAGCGCCATAATCAACGTAGTGGTAGGAGTTGACCAGTTATGGGTGCATTACCAAAACGAAAAGTTTCACGCCATCGCCGTGGCAACCGTCGCCAGCATCTGGCGCTTACGGCGCCGACCATGGTGAATTGTCCGCGCTGTGGGAAGCCGATGCGTGCTCATTACGTCTGTAAGGTGTGTGGCACCTACAAGGGTCGCCAGGTCTTGGAACTTCCCTCGACAACCTCGTCGTAGTGGCATGGAGTGGGTTGGGTTGCGTAACATGTCTTAGGCATGTTTCAAACCAGCTTGACACGCTTCTGGGAGGTGTGGAGGGCGAAGCCCTCCACAAAAACAACTAACCCAGCCCTGGTGCCGCCAGAGTATCAAGCCGGTGCAGCCGAAACTGAAGCATGCCTTAATCACCATCTCTGAGGGCACCAGCTCGACACATGACGGGCTGGTGCCTTTTTACCTGTGAATGCAGATCAACTTCATGCGCACGGGGCCGAAGGCCTAGGAGGAGAGCAACCGTGAAGAGCATGCGCTATGCGGCGATTAGTGGCTGGGGGATGGCCGTGCCTCGGCGTATAGTGACCAATGAGGAGTTAGCCCAGCGGATCGAAACCTCCGATGCCTGGATCCGCTCGCGTACTGGGATCACCCAACGTCATGTTGCGGGCCCCGATGAACCGACCTCTGCCCTGGCTGTTGCTGCTGGGCGTGAGGCACTGGTGCGAGCGGGCATCCCGCCTGAGATGGTTGACATGGTGATTGTGGCCACATGTACGCCCGATCGTCCATTTCCGGCTACCGCATGTACCGTGCAACAGCGCCTCGGGATTACACACTCCGGGGCATTCGATCTGGCGGCGGCTTGTAGTGGCTTTGTGTATGGCCTGAGTGTAGGCACAAGCCTCATCCGTAGCGGGGCTAGCCAAACCCTTCTACTCATTGCCGCCGACGTATTCACCCACTTGATCGACTGGGAAGATCGCAACACCTGTGTCCTCTTCGGCGATGGTGCTGGGGCAGTGGTACTTCAAGCAACTGACCAGCCGTTCGGGGTACTGGCCAGCAATACTGGTGCCTGGGGTGCTGGTGAGGAGCTCATGGCCGTTGATGTGGGTGGAACCTTGATGCCAGCGACAGCGGCCCTACTGGAGCAGCGACGTCAGTATGTCTACATGAATGGGCGTGAGATTTTCAAACATGCCGTGCGTGGGATGTGTGAATCGGCCGAGCAGGCTCTCGCTGATGCCGCGGTAACGTTAGACGAGATCCGGCTGGTCGTACCACACCAGGCGAACGTGCGGATCATTGAGGCACTGGCAAAACGTTTGAACCTGCCAATGGATCGCGTCTTCGTGAATCTCGATCGTTACGGGAACACCTCCGCTGCCTCGGTGCCGATTGCACTCTACGAATCGGCGCAGCAGGGCCGTCTGGCCCAGGGTGACCTAGTACTGCTAACGGCTTTTGGAGGCGGACTCACTTGGGGATCGTGTGTGTTACGCTGGGGTTCGCCCGTTCCTGTATGATGGGTGGCTGGTTCGTGTCGGTGGGCATAGGTCAAACCAGCACGACCATTCTGCGGGAGGGCAAAGTCCTCCACAAAACGACCCAGCCCAGGTGTCGCCAGAGCGTCACGTCGGCGTAGCCGAAATTGAACTACCCCTAACATCCCGGAACTACTATGATCGCATGGGTTTTTCCTGGCCAGGGCTCGCAAGTCGTCGGAATGGGGCGCGATCTCTACGCGCAATCAGTTGCGGCACGATCACTATTTGATCAAGCCGATGCAATTCTCGACATGCCGTTGACTCGGCTCTGTTTCGAGGGACCCGAGGCAGCACTGACGGCTACCGAAAATGCCCAACCAGCCCTTTTGACCATGAGCATAGCGCTGCTGAGTGCACTCGAAGAGCGGTCTGGGAGACCTCTGCCTGTACCAGCAGCGGTTGCGGGACATAGCCTCGGTGAGTACTCTGCCCTCGTGGCGGGTGGAGCTCTGGACTTTGCGACGGCGCTCTACCTGGTACGGCGGCGTGGCGAATTGATGGCTGAGGCACATGAGGGCTGCATGGCTGCCGTGATTGGTATCGACGAGCAGCTTCTCGATCAGATCTGTGACGAAGTGAGCAGCGCCCTCGCCTCCTACCCAAAGTCGACGCGCACAGTGGTCGTGGCGAACTATAACGCTCCAGGCCAACTAGTGATTAGCGGGAGTACGCTGGCGGTGGAGCAGGTGGGGCAGATAGCGCGTACCCGTGGTGCAAAGCGGGTGCTACCGCTGAAGGTGAGCTCTGCCTTCCATTCCCCGCTCATGAGCAGCGCAGCTGAGGGTATGGCGCACGCCCTGGAGGGGGTTACTGTGCGCGATCTGAGTATACCCTTGATTGCGAATGTAACTGCTGAACCGCTGCGCAGCGCGAAGGCTGTGCGCCAAGAAGCGGTGGCACAGGTTGTCTCACCCGTGCGCTGGATCGCCTCCGTACAGCGTATGGCCCATGATGGGATTAGCACATTTCTGGAGTTGGGGCCTGGCAAGGTACTGAGCGGCCTCAATCGGCGCATCGTCCCCCATGCACAACTGCTCAATATCGGTACGGTGGAGGATCTCCTCGCGTTCAACTCTGCTTTGCTTCAGCATCCTGCGGGGCACGCTATCTGAGCTGCTATTACTTCCCACCTCTCAGAAGATAGTCACGCTGGTTTGAATCACGCCAACAAGAAAAAGCCGGGGGCGCTACCCTCCGGCTTTTTGTTACACACGACGTTGAACGACGCACGAACGACGATCCGATACCGCTCTAGAATCTGACGCCTCAAGGGTTCGATCGACCTACCATCTACGTCTACCAGCTTACTTATCTCACGGTGAACCCTAGATCGCTCTACCTCCGATGAGGTGTGTATAACCCCACCCAGGTCGGCTGTGATCATTGGGTATCGCCCCCTCTTCAACGTGGGCGCAACTTGTGCTTTGCCCACGCATACCGGGCTGTGCCGCGAGAGGTAGCCACGCCACTCGCAGAGCATCCAGTTGCTCGCTCAGCAACTTGGCACTTGTCTATCAGCCTCCCTGGGTGACATCCAGTGCCAACCCATTTCCGCTGATGTACGCTGCCCCTCAAACAACCCTCACCTACCTTACGAGGAGGAGCGCTTGCTTGGTGACTACGCATGTTCAGCTGTTCACGTACGTAGGGTTCGTACCGTTCCCTTGAGGCTTCGACCTCATGGTAGCACCTACCGGGGGTAAATGCAAGAGTTCTATCGCTCCTTACCGATAATCGGCACTGACTCGTTCAGCAACGGCGCGTCCGGAGAGGAGTACCAGGGGAATGCCACCCCCCGGATGGGTACCGCCGCCCACAAAGTAGAGGTTCCGTAGTTCGGGGGCACGCAGTGGGGGGCGCATGAAGGCAGAGAAGGGATGGTTGGATGAGAGTCCGTAGATGGCACCATCGGCAGCATTGTAGCGTGCTGCGATCTCCGCAGGCGTCCAGATCTGGCGGTAGACGATATGTTGGCTGAGGTGGTGAAGACCATGCTGCTCCAGGCGGGTGATCACGCGATCAGCGTAGGCCTCGGCTTCCCGCGGCCAGCAGACCCGTGGGCCCAGGGCAGGAGCATTCACCAAAACGAAGAGGTTCATGTGTCCTGGCGGAGCGTGATCATGGTCGCTGACGCAGGTTGCGGCGACGTAGATGGTTGGGTCAGCTGCAGGGACCCCCTTCTGAAAGATCGCAGTAAATTCAGCCTGGTAGTCACTACTGAAGAAGATATTGTGGTGGGCCAGCTGCGGATAGCTTGTATCAATACCGAGAAAGAGCACAAAGCCACTGCACGAGGGCTCCAGGCGCGCCAGACGTGCGGCACGACGCTGCTGCTCGGGGAGCAGGGTGGTGTAAGCGTAGCGTGGATCAGCATTGACAATCACCTGCCGAGCAGTGATCGTCTCGCCATGCTCCAGGCGTACACCGTGGACCGCACCGCGCTCGGAGAGGATCGAGGCCACCGACGTATTGAGCCGCAGTTCAACCCCCAGCTCTTCAAGCAGACGTTGGAGGGCATGGGCGAGTTGGTACATGCCGCCGCGCACATACCAGCCACCCTCGACGAGCTCGATATAGGCAATCACGTTGAAGGTGGCGGGGGAGAGGTAGGGCGATGAGCCATTATAGGTGGCGTAGCGGTTGAAGAGTTGGCGTAGGTAAGGGCTGCGGAAGAATGAGCGTACGGCGCGATCAACGCTACGCAGCGCATCGATCCGTGGCCCATCGCGCAGCAGGCGCGGGGTTAGCAGATCACGGATTCCATCGAAAGGACGCAGCAGGAAATTATCAGCAACCGCGTCATAGATCTGGGCCGTATGGGCAAGGAAACGGAAGAGTCCGGCCACATCAGCTGGACTGAGGCGCTCCACCTCCTGGACGAACTGGGGTAGGCGTTGCCAGGCATGAAAGTGGGTGCCATCAGGCCACTGGTAGCGGCAGGTTGGCTCAATCTGATCGAGTTGCAGGTAGTCGCTCAGGCGACGCCCGGCGGCGGCAAAGAGCTCCTCGAGCACCCAGGGCATAGTGAGGAGTGAGGGGCCCGTATCGAAGGTATAGCCCTGGGCGGTAACAAGGTTCAGTTTACCCCCAACACGCTCATTCTTCTCGATCAGGGTCACGCGGCGACCCTGGGCGGCAAGACGCACAGCAGCGGCTAAGCCGCCCAAGCCTGCGCCAACGATGATGATCTGGTCGGACGACATAGGCTCCTGCTCTACAAAGGTGTCATTCCACGGTGTACCGCCTTACGGCGGGGATATGGGGAGGACAGGAGGTTTCACCCCTTCTGCGCAGAGGATCTACCAACTTCGCTTCTGGCCTGGGATCTGGGTACCGAAGATAGAGGGTGGTAGCTTGAAGCCATAGGCTTCTAGCCGCGGGGTGAACTTAGGGCGCACGCCGGTAGGTTTGAGCTCGCTGATAATCCGGCCCTCAGGAGTTTTGCCATGCAGCTCGAGCTTGAAGATATCCTGAAGCACGACGGTCTCGCCCTCCATGCCTTGGACCTCGGTGATGTAGGCAACTTTACGCTGACCATCATCGAGACGGCTCTGCAGCACAATCACATCAATTGCCGAGGCGATCTGCTCACGAATGACTCGTAGGGGTAGATCCATTCCGGCCATCATCGCCATCGTCTCCATACGAGCAAGGGCGTCACGGGGGCTGTTGGCATGCAGAGTGGTTAGGGAGCCATCGTGGCCGGTGTTCATCGCCTGGAGCATATCAAGGGCTTCGCCACCGCGGCACTCACCGATCACAATCCGTTCGGGGCGCATGCGGAGTGCGTTGATCACCAGATCACGAATCTGCACCCGTCCACTCCCATCGATCTCGGCGGGCTTCGCCTCAAGCCGTACCACATGCTCCTGGGCCAGTTGCAACTCGGCACTATCCTCAATGGTAACGATACGCTCACCAGTGGGGATGAAGTTGGAGAGCACATTCAGCAGGGTCGTTTTACCGGCACCGGTACCACCAGCGACAACAAGGTTCAGGCGGCTCACCACACAGGCACGCAGGAACTCGGCCATCTCGGGGGTAAGGGAACCAAACCCTATCAGATCATCGACCGTGAGCCGCTGCTTTGCAAACTTGCGGATCGTGATCATCGAGCCATCCACGGCGCATGGTGGAATGATCGCATTGACACGCGACCCATCGGGGAGGCGCGCATCGACCATGGGCCATTTACGGTCGATGCGTCGACCGAGGGGGCGGATGATCCGATCGATGATCTTCAGCACGTGCTCTTCATTCGCGAAACGTAGGTTCGTACGCTTGAGCCTACCTTGCTGCTCGATATAGATCTGGTTCGGCCCATTGACCATGACCTCGGAGATCGTCTCGTCATTGAGCAGCTGTTGGATGGGACCAAAGCCTAGCAGTTCATCGCAGACCATGGCGAAAAGCTGATTGATCTGCGCACTCTCGAGGTTTGCTCCAGCCTGCTTGTAGACACGGGCAAAATGCTCCTCAATTAGTCGGCCCCGATCGGGTGAGTGGAGCAGTTCGGCCTGGTTGCTGAGGGAGGCCTGGATACGATCGACGCACCAGAGGGAGAGCTCAAGCATACGCTGCTGATCGGGGCTCGGAACTACCTCCTCTGCTGGGGGCGAGGGGGTAGACTCACGAGCAGGGGGGGGAGCCGACCCGAGACGTTTGAGCAGAGACATGGTACCTTCTCCGTTGGGAATGGTTCAGTTTCGCCGCGCTACCACTTCGGCTGCGCCAGCCCGACCGTCTGGTGGTAGCAAGGCTAGGTCAGGGTTTTCGAGGAGGGCTGCTAGGCTACACGAGCTGTACAAAGTAGGCTTTACAGGCTCGCTCAAGCAACTCGCGCGACATGGTCGGGGCGATACCACGATAGCGCGACTCATCGAGGATCTGGTCGCAGAGATCGCGTGGGTGGCAGGCGCGGAGCTCCCGTCCAAACTTCTTATACTGCTCTTCAAAGAGGTAGCGCAGACCCTCGTCACTATAGGGGATCTGTTTCTGCTTGCAGACAAGTTGGAAGATCGCCCGATACTCTGCTGGTGTAGGATTGGGCACCTCGATTTTATGGCGAATACGGCGTAGGAACGCATCATCCACGAGATCACCAGGGTTCAGGTTCGTAGAGAAGACGATCAGTAGATCGAAGGGCACCTCGAGCTTCTTGCCGGTCTGGAGAGCGAGGAAGTCGATCTTACGCTCCAGAGGCACGATCCAGCGGTTAAGCAGATCCTGAGGGCGGCACTTCTGCCGACCAAAGTCATCGATCAGGAAGACACCACCATTGGCTTTGAGCTGGAAGGGTGCCTCATAGACCTTCGCCACGGGATCGAAGATCAGTTCAAGCTGCTCAAGCATCAGTTCGCCACCAACAACCACACGTGGACGACGGCAGAGCAGCCAACGTCGATCGGGGAGTGTCTCAGGCTGATCGGAGGGCGGCGCCAGAGGGTGGTTCGGTGTGCGCTCCTCTGGGTGCACGACCTGGTGGTTGAGCGGATCGTAGATCTTGATAATCTGGCCATCAACCTCAACGGCGTAGGGGATCAGCAGATAGCCGCCAAGCATATGTGCGATCCCTTCGGCGATGGCCGTCTTACCATTACCGGGTGGCCCATAGAGGAAGAGCGAGCGAGCCGAGTTGACTGCGGGGCCAAGCCGATCGAGCATCTTCTCGTTGACGATCAGGTGGGTGAATGCACGCCGGATGGTTGCCCGGTCGATGACCATCGCCCCAATCTGCTGGTGCCGACAGACCTCAAGATAGTGGCTGAGTGGTACTGGAGCGGGGCCAGCATACTGGGAACGGTTAAGCGCCTCATGCACCTTGACCCGTCCCTTGTTGGTGATGACATACTGAAAGGCACGCTCGCCAAACCCGCCTTCAGCACCGATGATATCGACAAACTCCTCGAGTTTCAGAAACTCAAGACCTCTATCGACGACACCAAGGAAGGGGAGCTTGATCAACTCCTCCAGTTGCTGGCCAGTCACGGCACCGGAGAAGTAGATGATTTTGAGGATATGGTCTGTCAGGAAGCCCATGGTCAACCCCGAGTCTGCGATCGTCGTAGGTTGTGGGGGAAGGCTGGGCAGTGCGGCTTTCGCCAGATTCATGGGAGGGAGTGAGGTTGTTACCTCGTGGAGACGGAAGGTCATTAGGCCTCCTTCGGCGGCGTACGCACGCCGGTGGGCGCCAGACCGTATCATTCAACCGAATGTCTGGGGGTATGTCCAGAGAGCCCACGGGGAGATGAGGGTAGATTGGTTGGAGGGGCACGGCGTGTGGTGGGGTATCGCCGCGCAGATACGTCTCGGCGGGTAGTATAGCTTCCCTGCCGCAGGAGCAGCATGGAGGCGAGGAGCTCGATGGCAACCCCGCTACCCAATCAGTATAAACGGGTGACTGGAGAAGCGCAAGACGAATCGATACACTATTCCACAACTGCTCTTATTGTGAACAATTACACAATTGCAGCAACTTGACATGTATGCTATACTAGCGCCAGCATGTGGGCTGTAAGTTTATCCTTCCCAAGTGAGCAGCCAGCTCGCTTGATCTTGCTGCCTCGTGCCCCCCAAATACCATTTCCCATCGCTCTCACCCTTTTCCACAAGACAGGCTGACTCATGTGCTTGCCCCTCCGAGGCTAGGCCGGCCGTTGCTGCGACTCCAATGACGATACATACTACTCATCCCCACCTTCTGATTGCACATGAGCCCCCCCTTTTAAGGAGAGCACGAACGTGAATGTTGGCGAATTAGAGACGAAGACGCTTAGCGATCTACGTGAACTCGCCCGCCAGCTCGATATTAGCGGTTACAGCGGGCTTAAAAAACAAGATCTCATCTTCAGGCTGCTCCAGGCCTACTCAGAGGAGCAAGGAAATAGTTTTAGCGATGGTGTGCTCGATATCGTTGCTGATGGTTTCGGTTTTTTGCGTGGCGAGCGTATGCTCCCCGGTGCCGACGATGTCTATGTCTCACAATCGCAGATCCGCCGTTTTGGCTTGCGAACCGGTGATCATATCTGGGGTCAGATCCGACCACCCAAAGAGAGCGAGCGTTTCTACTCACTCCTGCGAGTGGAGATGATCAACGGCGTGGATCCCGAGACAGCACGGAAACGTCCCTCATTTGATCAGTTAACCCCCATCTTTCCTAATCAGCAGATCAAACTGGAGACTGAGCCTAGTCTGTTGCACACGCGCCTCGTTGATCTTATCGCACCGATCGGGCGTGGTCAGCGTGGCCTGATTGTCTCACCACCAAAAGCTGGAAAGACGATGCTGCTGAAGGCCATCGCGAATGGGATCTCAGCCAACCATCCCGAGTGCCACATGATGGTGCTCCTGATCGGTGAGCGTCCTGAAGAGGTGACCGATATGCGACGCTCCGTCAAGGGTGATGTAATTGCCTCTACCTTTGACGAACCGGTGGAAGATCATACCAAAGTCTCAGAGATGACGCTGGAGCGGGCCAAGCGTCTGGTTGAAGGTGGGCAGGATGTGATCATCCTAATGGACTCGATCACACGGCTTGCCCGCGCCTACAACCTTGATATGCCCCCAAGTGGGCGTACCCTCTCTGGTGGAATCGATCCGGTGGCACTCTACCCGCCCAAACGCTTCTTTGGGGCGGCACGGAATATTGAGGATGGTGGCTCGTTGACAATCATTGCGACCTGCCTGGTTGACACCGGCAGCCGTATGGATGATGTGATCTACGAGGAGTTTAAGGGTACGGGCAACATGGAACTGCACCTCGACCGCAAGTTGGCCGAGAAACGCATCTTTCCTGCCCTTGATATTCAGCGCTCCTCCACACGGCGCGAGGAGCTGCTCCTGGCCCCCGATTCGCTACGTCAGGTGTGGACGTTGCGCCGCATGGTCAGTATGCTTGGAGAGAACGAGGGGACTGAGCTCATGCTCACCCGTATGTCGAAGACAAAGAATAATACCGACTTCCTTGCCACCTTGAGCAAGGGGGTCTGAAGCGGGAGGTGACCTATGCGCTGTGCGAATTGTGATGCTACGATTGCCCCAAATGCTCGTTTCTGCACGAGTTGTGGGAGTGTTGTAGCCTCATCACAGGCTTCCCCTCCTCCTGCTGGTTCACGTTCTGGCGAACGCCTCGACCTCCCCGATCCAGCGGTCAGTAGCAGTGGTGTGGGGCAGAATGGTCTGCGCTACCGCATCTTTGGCACGACGCTGCAGGCCGTGGTAGTCGAACTACCAGAAGGGCAGTCTATCTTCTCTGAGCGTGGCGGTATGAGTTGGATGAGCGGCAACGTGCGCATGCAGACCAACATGGAAGGGGGTCTGGGAGGGGCCTTCAAGCGCATGTTTTCGGGCGAGTCGATCTTCATGGCCAACTTTACCGCGCAGGGAGGGACGGGCCTGGTTGGCTTCTCCGCCGAACTTCCCGGCAAAATCGTTACGCTCAGCTTGGCCCCCGGTCAGCAGATGATCTGTCAGAAAGATGCGTTTATGTGCGCCGAGCGATCCGTGTCGCTCGACGTGCACTTCCGGCGCAAGCTGGGTGCTGGCTTTTTTGGTGGGGAAGGCTTTGTACTGCAGCGGCTCACCGGGCCGGGGTTGGCCTTTGTAGAGTTGGACGGTGAGGTCATTGAGTATACCCTCGACGCAAACCAGGTGCTGAAGGTGGATACGGGCCATGTCGCGATGTACGAGCCCACCGTGAACTTTGATATCGAGATAGTGCGCGGATTTAAAAATGTGCTCTTCGGCGGCGAAGGTCTCTTTCTTACCACCTTGCGCGGCCCAGGGCGGGTCTGGCTCCAGACGATGCCAGCCATGAATCTGGCCAAGAAACTTGCCCAGTACATGCCATCACCCACGAGCAGTAGTGGAAGCATCGGGGGGCTCTTCAGCGAGTAGGGGCACGAATCCCTACACGAGGTGGAGGAGCTCGTTGGCTGTGCGGCGCATATCCAGAAAGACGAGACCGAGCTTGGCACGGCTTTGAGCGAGTGCCGTCAACACGGCCTCGTCGCCGATTGCCATGAGGATCACATAGCCATCCTCACCACGAACGAACACCTGGTCGAGTTGACCACGGCGCAGTTCGTTTGCAATGCGCTCGCCAAGTGAAAGCATCGCGGCACTCATCGCTGAGACACGATCTTCCTCTACGTCAGAGGGCAGTGCCGAAGCCATGATGAGGCCATCAACACTCACGACGGCGGAAGCTTCGATGTCGGGTGTGTTCCTGGAAAGGGCTCTCAGATGCCGCACCATCTCCTCGGTTCTGCTTGCCATGCCAATCCTCCTGCAGACGTCAACTCACCGTAGGGCAGTGACAAAGACAGGCCGGCCTGTGCTAACGGAGCGGGTGAGATGTTAATCGGCTGCAGCCATGCCGCTGCATTCTACTACATCCAGATACCAGCGGCAAGCTATTTTGTGGCGGTAGTTTAGCGGGAGGTATGGAGGGCTTCGTCCTCCACAAAACAACCTCAACCCAGCCTTGGTGCCTCCAGACGGTCAGGCTATAGCATAGCCACTATTGAACTACACCCAACGTACTCAATTGAGACGCATCCGTAGTGCTGTATCAGCGCTCTCGACTGCCTGTGCAGGGCTAAGCAGACGGCGTACCGCACCAGCGTGCATATCGACGAGGATGCCCCAGACGACATCGTTTGCTGTACGACTATTGGGCATTGGCTGCGCCCGCTCACCCTGCGTACGGAAGGCGATTGCCGCAAGTCGTAGTGCGTCCGGTAGGAGTGGATCAGGACTATCGAGGTCAAGACTCGTAAGGACGGGCTGCAGCCCGGCACGCAACAGGTCACGTTGGGCCGATTCAGCGACGAGGTAGCGGGCTACCGTTGCCGCCGCAGCCCGTTCGTTTGGGTCTGCCAGACGCGCATTAAAGGCCAGCGACTCACTCTGGAGGTATGGTCGTGGGAGACGACTGCCTGGCGCGAGACGTGGTAGTGGTGCGACACCAAGGCTATCTGGCCAGATAGTGGTGTAGGTGGTGAGTGCGTGGGCCCAATCGATCGTCATGATTGCCTGCCGCGTTGCCAGAACGCTATCAACGCTTACTCCATCGAGGCTAGCCAGGAGTCGCTGATCGTCGCGTAGATCAGCGAGCCAACTGAGCCAGGCTTCGGTACCAACACGTCCATCAAGCCCTAGGGCAATTTGACCCTGATCATCAAAGATGCGGCCATCAAACGCGTAGAGGTAGGCGATGGTGCGGTCGAGGCTGAGGTTATACGCCAATCCCCAAACGGGCGGGTCACCAGCCGGATTACTCAAACCACGCGCCGTCTCGAGGAGCGCCTCCATATCGGAGGGCAAGAAGTCGGTAAAATTGGCCGTGTTGTAGTAGAGGGCAAGCGTGTCAAAGCTGATTGGCACACCATATACCTCTGGTCCGGTAATACTGGCTACCTGATTTGCGGATAGGGCAGTCGGCAGTAACTGCTTGAGATCACCCAATGCCAAGAGATCATCAACTGGCAGAAGTGCTCCTGCATCAACGAGTGAACCTAACGTGTGGCTTGGTAGCAGAACGAGATGGGGACTGCTGCCTTCGGCTACTGCGGTGATGAGATCGTCGCGTAGATTGACCGCGGAATGGCTCTGGAGGATGACCTGAATAGTTGGGTGTGTGCGGTTGAAGCGTTCGATAGTTGCTGCTAATGCCCGTGCGGCCGGCGCTGGCCAGGCATGCCAGAGGAGCAAGACGGTACGCCCCGAGCTGACGGGTGTGGGGGTGGTTACAGAGGGTAGCGTAGCACCACCTGAGATACAGGCGGTCAGCGTCAGAATCGTAATCCAGACTAGAAAAGTTTGTCTAACGAGCCGAGAGTTGATCACCGCCCGTTCCTTAGGCAGGGCCGCACCACACGAAGCGCGATGGATTATAGCATAGCGGTAGGTAGATAGTGACGTTGACAGCACCAATGGTGAGCGTGAGGCATGGCTCGGTTTCGGCTGCGCCAGTGTGATCCCAGTGTTGGGTCGGGTTTTTTCGCGGAGGGTTGCGTTCGCCATAACCCCCGTCGAACGGTCACACCAGGCGGTGGTATACTAGCACTGCACTAGTTACCATCTGCCCATCCCCACTGATGCACGAGCACATGGGCCCTGGAGTAGCGAGCAATGTGGTTAATCGTCGGCCTGGGGAATCCAGGCACCACCTATGCGCATACACGCCACAATATCGGCTTCGACGCCATCGATCTCCTCGCCAACCGCCACGGTCTGGAAGTGCGGGGAAAGCGTGCACAGAGCCTGGTTGGCGAGGGGCAAATTGCTGGCCAACGTGTGGTTCTCGTGAAGCCACAGACCTACATGAACCTGAGTGGTCAGGCGGTCTCGGCTCTACGCAACTGGTACAAGATCGACCCCGCCCATGACCTGCTCGTGATCTACGACGACATGGATCTGCCATTTGGTCGGCTGCGCTTTCGTGAGCGTGGAAGTGCTGGTACCCACAATGGGATGCGGTCGATCGTCGCCCAGCTAGGGAGTAGCGAGTTTCCCCGCTTGCGGGTCGGTATCGACCAGGCTCCAGGCCATCAGGATGCCGCGAGCTACGTGCTGAGTCGTTTCAGCAAAGAGGAGACAGCTGAGCTCTCCGATCTCCTTGGACGAGTCGCTGATGCTGTCGAGCTCGTAGTCCGTGAGGGGCTGACAACAGCGATGAACCGCTACAACTCGACCTCTGGGCGAACATCGTAGGTAAATGTCGCGCCTCTACTTGCAATGGTACGAGGGCTTCCCATTCGGTATAGTGGTGGTACCGCCTACTACGCCGTCCTTAACGATCTCGAGAGAGAAACCACCACGATGACCATCACTGTCACGCAGGAGCAGCCAGACACCTTCGACGCCACGAGCCTCATCCTGGAGCTCGAAGCTACTTTGGCTCCGCTCTACCCACCTGCAAGTCGTCACGGCTTCAGCGTCGATCGTCTCATTGTCGAAGGTGTTGCGTTCTTTATCCTGCGTGACAACGGTATCCCAGCGGGTTGTGCTGGTATCAAGCTTATCGACGCTGCCTACGGTGAGGTCAAACGTATGTACATACGGCCATCCTTTCGGGGACGCGGATTTGGGGCACGCATGCTTGATCACCTGGCCGCCTATGCAAAAGCGCACAGTGTCGGGCTTCTGCGCCTTGAAACAGGCCTGTATCAGTATGAAGCGATCCGCCTGTATGAGCGGGTCGGTTTCTACCGCATCGCCCCTTTTGGTTCATACACTGACGATCCACTGAGCCTATACTACGAAAAACGGCTCACTGGAGCGTAACCATCAGTGCACTCACCGCGTGTTCCTGTTGATCTCTACAGTCAGGTAAGCTCAAGCGAGTAGGAGTGTGGAGGGCTTGTCGCCCCCCACACTCCTACTCGCGGATCTCGTTCATGCACAACTTGTCGGGGGGAGTGGCCTACTTAACGACGGCAGTCGCACCAACTTCGGCCAGTTTCGCCTTCGCGGCCTCAGCCTCCTCCTTCGCAATGGCCTCCTTGACCGGCTTGGGTGCCGCCTCAACGAGATCCTTGGCCTCTTTCAGGCCCAGGCTGGTGAGCTCGCGCACCACCTTAATCACCTGGATCTTGTTGGGGCCAACGTCCTGGAGGATGACGTCAAATTCGGTCTTCTCCTCGACCACGGGAGCCGCAGCGGCGGCCTCAGCAGCAGCTGGAGCGGCAATACCGCCCATCATGACCGGGGCTGCCGCAGTCACTCCCCACTTCTCCTCCATCGTCTTCTTCAGTTCAACCAACTCGAGTACGTTGAGCGTCTCAATTGACGCGATGATCGATAGAACCTTCTCGCTCGCCATAAGAGCCTACTCCTCTATCTGCTACGTTATACCTTAGGGTCGGTGCCATTTCGGCTGCGCCAACGTGGCCGTCTTGCGCTACCGAGGCGAAGTTGGAGGTTTGCGCGGAGGGCTTCGCCCTCCATACCTCCCGTCAACGCACCAGCACATCACGCAGACGGCTCACCTGCCGGCTGCAGTTGATCAATCCGCGCCTGAATCACCAGGGCGATATTACTAATTGCAGCGTTAATCACACCTACTACGCCCGACACCGGTGCAGAAACTGCACCAACTACCTGGGCCAGGGCCTGTTCACGCGAAGGCAACTTCGTCACTGCGTCCAGCCCATCGGCTGCAATCGCACTGGTACCGAGTACTCCGCCCTTCAGTTTGAGCGGCTTATTCGTCACCTTGCTCGCATCAAGCAACACCTTGGCTGTCTTTGCAATGTCACCATAGGCAAAGACAACAGCGGTCGGGCCCTCAAGCGATGGCTCAAGGACCTCTTTGCCGACATTACGTGCGGCCAGGCGTAGCAGCGTATTTTTAGCCACTACCATCTCAGCCCCACTTTCAAGCAGTTTGGTGCGCAGTGCATAGAGTTCGGCAACCGTGAACCCACGGTAATCTGCCACAACCGACAGTTGTGCACGTGTCATCTTGTCGGTCAACTCAGCTACCAGGTCGATCTTCTGCTGGGTTGGCATCTCTCTTCACCTCCTCTCTTTGTGCGATCGCCGCACGATTTCCATCGTGCTATGAATAGCTACCATGTCGGCTGGGCCGACGGCACCGACTTCGCGGTACCGGGGTTGGGTTAAAGCTTTTTGTGGAGAGCTGCACCTTCCACATCTCCCGCGAGGCCGAACTTCAGGGTGTACCACTACCCTTTCCCAGGGTATCAAAAAGGTCGCCTTGCTCTAGACAAGGCGACCTCGCACCAGTGTTAGACACGCCAGGGCGTGCTACTGCGCTCAGGTCTACCTCGGCTGGCGGCCTTTGGGGCCATGAAGGGCTGAGCCCACCATGCTGTCTAGGGTAGGTATAGGCGTCGAAGCGCCATTGTACGAACGTAGAACATTCCTTTGTGGAGGGAGTTACCCTCTACACCTCCGGGCTCATTGACGAATCGTGTCTATGCAGCCACGCCTTGAGCAAGTGACGGGTTGACTGGAATTCCAGGCCCCATCGTACTCGTAAGGGTAACACTGCGGACATAGGTACCCTTCGCACCACTCGGCTTTGCTGCTTTGACCGCGTCCATGAGCGCAACAAAGTTCTCTTGGATCTGATCCGGTGTAAAACTCAGCTTGCCGATCGCCACGTGGAGAATTCCGGTCTTATCGTTACGAAACTCCACACGGCCACCACGTACCTCACGGATTGTCCGTGCGAGATCCTCGGCAGGGACGATGGTACCACTCTTCGGATTGGGCATGAGGCCGCGTGGACCGAGCTTGCGCCCGATACGCCCGACCTTCCCCATCATGTCGGGGGTTGCAATTGCCACATCAAAGTCGAAGAAGTTCTCTTTATCAACACGGGCAATCAGTTCATCGCTACCGGCAAAGCTCGCCCCAGCGTCGAGGGCGGCCTGCACGGCATCACCCTGACAAAAGGCTAACACACGCACGGTTCGACCAGTGCCGTGGGGTAGAGCTACCGTCGTACGAATATTCTGATCTGCGTGGCGTGGGTCAATCCCTAACCGCAGGTGGAGTTCAATGGTCGCGTCAAACTTAACAAAACTGGTCTCCTTCAGGAGCGCGATCGCCTCATCAGGGGCATAGAGGCGGTTTTGATCAACTTTTGCTGCTGCTTGAAGGTAGCGCTTCCCATGTTTTGGCATTGCTAACGTCTCCTGGTGGTTCAGGCGGGCCGCAGCCCTCCCACGATTGGCAATCTACTCAACAACCTTGATGCCCATGCTGCGTGCAGTACCGGCGATAACTTTTTCGGCACCTTCTATGTCCCGGGCATTCGTATCTGCAAGCTTCTGTTGCGCGATCTGGCGCAGTTGGGCGCGAGTGATCTGGCCAGCGCTGGTACGATTAGGCGTACCAGAGCCCTTCGCAGCCCCGGCAGCCTTACGCAGCAGGTCGGCGGCGGGCGGGGTCAGCAGTTTCGCGACGAAGGAGCGGTCACTGTAGATAGTCACCTCGACCGGTACAACGCTACCGGCTTGGGAGCTCGACTTCTCGTTGTACTCCTTCACGAAACCCATGATGTTGATGCCATACTGGCCAAGGGCAGGGCCTACGGGCGGGGCCGGAGTTGCCTTCCCGGCCATGAGCTGAAGTTTAACGACGGCGACGAGTTTCTTTGCCACACTGGTTCTCCGCTGATTGGGAGCAACGCTCCCTCCCTCCCCCTGAGCCAGCCCATTGATGTGGCCGGGCGAGGTATCCAGAAAGCCAAGCTTAGGGCCGCCAAGACGGCCCACCACACGCTCAATCAACCAGGCGCGTTACCTGGAGGAAGTCGAGTTCAACAGGTGCCTCACGTCCAAAGAAGGAGACAAGTACACGCACGCGGCCACGATCATGGTCAATAGCGTCGACAATACCCTCAAAGTCGGTGAAGGGACCATCAATAATTTTGACTGCCTGCCCCTTCTGGTAACTTACCCGTACTTTTGGTGCCTCACCCTCCATCTGCTTGAGGATGGTCTTAACTTCATCATCCTCAAGAGGGGTGGGCTTATTACCATGACCGACAAAACTCGTAACACCTGGTGTATTGCGTACTACGTACCAAGAATCATCAGTCAGGCTCATCTGTACCAGAACGTAGCCTGGGTAGATCTTTTTATTGACGGTACGGCGCTGACCATTCTTGATCTCGATCTCCTCTTCGGTTGGCACGATCACACGGAAGATCTGGTCATCCATCTCCATCGATTCGATACGATGTTCCAGATTCTGCTTCACTTTGTTTTCGTAGCCCGAATAGGTGTGGATCACATACCAGCGACGCTCTTCGGCATCTTTTTTCGCTCTGTTTTGCGCTTCCTCAGCCACTCCAGGCTCCCGCGGTAGTCTATTCGACACAGAGTCAAGGCATGTCTCAACGTGGCGCCGTTCGATTTCGGCTGCGCCGTGATGCTATCACGGCTGGTGGATGCTCCTCAGCGCAGGACCATACACTCTACGCCCCCTATACGATGATCACGCTGATGTGAAACAGAGCTTAGGAGATCAAGTTAATTAGGGTCGTATAGAGAAATAGGAAGAGCGAGTCACCGACAAACAGGATCAAGCCAATAATGACTGAAATCACAAGAACAACTACAGTCAGACGGGTTGTCTCTTCACGCGCTGGCCAGATGACCTTTCGCAGTTCACTGCGTGTCTCACGGATGGTACGAACGAGCGCATTTGGCTGCTGTTCTTTCGAGTCTTTAGCCACGGACATGGTTCTGTTCCTAATAGGCTTTCATGCGGCTACGCCGCATTCTGCTGCCATACGTAGGGGGTTTTGGGAGAGCTTGGCTCTCCCAATCTCACCCATCCGTGCCGATCCATGGTAGCCTTTGAAACCAGGGTGCGCTTGTGAGCAACCACGGGAGCGCTACTCAATAATTTTGGTCACGACCCCGGAGCCAACGGTGCGTCCACCCTCACGGATGGCAAAGCGCAACCCCTCCTCGATCGCTACCGGGACAATCAACTCCACTTTCATCACCACATTATCGCCCGGCATCACCATCTCCATGCCTTCGGGCAACTCGATGTTCCCCGTCACGTCGGTGGTGCGTACGTAGAACTGTGGTCGGTAGCCGGGGAAGAAGGGCGTATGCCGTCCCCCCTCCTCCTTCTTCAACACGTAGACCTGTGCCGCGAACTTCTTGTGGGGCTTGATCGACCCCGGTGCGCAGAGCACCTGGCCACGCTCCACATCGCTGCGCTCCACCCCGCGCAACAGACAGCCCACATTGTCGCCCGCGATCCCCTCATCCAGGGTCTTCTGGAACATCTCCACGCCCGTCACGACCGTTTTCGTCGGGACACCCTCTTCCATCCCCACGATCTCGATCGTATCGCCGACCTTCACCTTCCCGCGCTCCACGCGACCGGTCACCACCGTCCCACGCCCCTTGATGCCGAAGACATCCTCGACCGGCATCAGGAAGGGCTGGTCGATCGCCCGCTGCGGCGTCGGGATATACTCATCCACCGCCTTCATCAGCTCCAGGATGGGGCGATACTCGGGCGCATTGATATCCTTCGATGCACTCTCGAGGGCGACCCGACCCGACCCGCGCACGATCGGAATATCATCACCGGGGAAGTCGTACTTGGAGAGCAGTTCGCGCAACTCCAGCTCCACGAGCTCGAGCAATTCCGGGTCGTCCATCATATCGACCTTGTTGAGGAAGACGACGATGGCGGGCACCTGCACCTGGCGGGCGAGCAGGATGTGCTCACGGGTCTGGGGCATAGGACCATCGGGAGCGGAGACGACGAGGATTGCACCGTCCATCTGGGCCGCGCCGGTAATCATGTTCTTGATATAGTCGGCGTGACCAGGGCAGTCGACGTGGGCATAGTGCCGATTATCGGTCTGGTACTCGACGTGGCGGATTGCGATGGTGATACCACGGGCGCGCTCTTCCGGTGCATTATCGATCTGGTCGTAATCCACGAACTGGGCAGCGCCGCGCAGCGAGAGCACCTTGGTGATAGCTGCGGTCAGGGTCGTCTTGCCGTGATCTACGTGGCCAATCGTGCCGATGTTGACATGCGGCTTTGTTCGCTCGAACTTCTGCTTCGCCAT
>CAIWUD010000408.1 GCA_903915775.1 uncultured Chloroflexota bacterium
AGCTGCTCACGCCACCAGGCGAGTTGCGTCTCCAGGAGTGCTCCACTGAGCCACTGGCGCTGCCAGGCGGCAACGTCGGCGTACTGGAGGGCGAGCTCGGGCAGGGGTGAGGGTTGCCCTTGGGCGAAGGCAGCGTAGAGAAGCGTGAGTTCGTGCTGCAGCAGATCCAGCGACCAGGCGTCGGCGACGGTGTGGTGCATGCTGAGCAGCAGCAGGTAGTCGGCACCGGGCTCCAGGCAGAGCAGGGTGGCACGGACGAGCGGGCCATGGGCGAGGTCGAAGGGCTGCACCACCTCGGCCTGCACGCGCCGGCGTACCTCCGCCTCCCGCAAAGCAGGTGACATCCCACTCAGGTCGACGCTGGGTAGGTGGAAGGTTACTGGCCCCACCCGTTGCACGGGGCGACCATCCTGGACGACGAAGCTGGTACGCAGCACCTCGTGGCGGCGGACGATCTCCTGGAGTGCCTGCTCGAGCGTAGCGACATCGAGGGTACCGTGGAGGCGGAGAGCCCCAGGGATGGTGTAGGCGGTATGGTCAGCATCCAACTGGTCGAGGAACCAGAGACGCTCCTGGGCGTAGGAGAGGGGCAGGGGCTGGCTGCGGTCAGCCAGAAGGATGGGAGCAGCCTGGAGCGGCCCCTGGGCCCGCCGGAGGGCGTCGACCGCTCCTGCCAACCCCGCGATGGTGGGCTGCTCGAAGAGGGTGCGCAGGGGGAGGTCGACGTCAAGCTCTTGGCGAATACGCGAGACGACACGCGTGGCAAGGAGCGAGTGGCCGCCGAGGGCGAAGAAGTTGGCCTGGGTACCCACCTGCGGGATCTGGAGCACCTGCTGCCAGATCGCAGCGAGCAGGGCTTCCGTCGCGCTACGCGGAGCATCGTCCTCAGTCAGGGTCGTGATGGTAGGAACAGGAAGCGCCTTGCGATCCAGCTTGCCGTTGGGCGTCAGTGGCAGCGCATCGAGCACAACGAACGCACTGGGCAGCATGTAGTCGGGCAGACGGGCCTGGAGGTGGCTGCGGAGCTCGGTCACCAGCTGCGCTTCCTCCGCCGTCTCCTGAACCCTGAACCCTAAACCCTGAACCCTCTCTTGCCCCCTACCCCCTGAACCCTGAACCCTCTCTTGCCCCCTCGCGCTCTCCACCACGTAGGCGATGAGTCGCGTCTCGCCCGGCGTATCCTCGCGGGCAACAACAACGGATTCCTGCACCGCGGGGTGGCTACTCAGCACGCTCTCGATCTCGCCAAGCTCGATACGGAAACCGCGGATCTTCACTTGCTGGTCGATGCGTCCCAGGTACTCCAGGTTGCCATCGGGCAGCCAACGGGCCAGGTCGCCCGTCCGGTAGAGCCGCCCTGGGCCAAAGGGGTTCGCGATGAAGCGCTCCGCCGTCAGCGCTGGCCGGTTCAGATAGCCACGGCAGACCCCCGCCCCTCCGACGTAGAGCTCACCGGGCACCCCAATCGGCACCAACTGCCCCTGCTGGTCGAGCAGAACCAGGCCTAGGTCGGGGATGGGGCCGCCGATGACGCTCGCTGGACGCTCTAGGTCCGCCCAGGTTAGGGGGCGGTAGGTTACGTGCACGGTTGTCTCGGTGATTCCATACATGTTGACCAGGCGTGGGGCGGTATCCCCATGCCGCTCGAACCATGGCCGCAGACTGGGGATATCGAGAGCCTCACCGCCGAAGATGACGTAGCGTAGTGCTAAGGATGCGGGTGCAACTCCTTCGAGCGCCGCCATCAACGAACGGAAGGCGGATGGTGTCTGGTTGAGGACAGTGATCTGCTCGCGTCGGAGGAGAGCGTAGAAATCAGTAGGCGACCGACTGACCCAGTAGGGGACGATAACGAGGCGACCGCCGTAGAGGAGAGCGCCCCAGAGTTCCCAGACCGAGAAGTCGAAAGCGATGGAGTGGAAGAGAGTCCAGACGTCCTGGGATCCAAAGCCAAACCATGCATCGGTAGCTGCGAAGAGGCGAACCACATGCTGATGGGTCACCATAGCCCCTTTGGGCCTTCCAGTGGATCCCGAGGTGTAGATGACGTAGGCGAGGTTATCTGGCTGCACCCTGCTCACCGGGTTGATCGTGGGCTGCTCAGCAATGGAGACCCAGTCGTCATCGAGGCAGATGACATGGGCATTGGAAGCGGGCAGCGTGGCACGCAGGTGGGCTTGGGTGAGGAGTATGGGCACCACGGCGTCTTCCAGCATGAAGGCAAGGCGCTCCTGGGGGTAGCTCGGGTCGAGGGGCACGTAGGCGCCACCTGCCTTGAGGATGCCCAAGAGCCCCACCACCATCTCCAGCGAACGCTCGACGCAGAGGCCAACCAGCATTTCTGGGCCAACTCCTAAGGCTTGTAGGTAGTGGGCCAGCTGGTTAGTGCGTCTGTTGAGTTCGGCATAGGTAAGCTGCTGATCTTCAAACACAACTGCCACTGCGGAGGGTGTTTGGGCGGCCTGACGTTCGAAGCGCTGGTGGAGGCATGCATGAGGGTAGCCCGGGATCGGGTTTTGCCACCTGCTCAGGAGTTGTTGGTGCTCCACGTTCGGGAGGATGGGTAGTGCAGTCATTGGTTGTGCTAACGCACCATCCTGGACAAGAGCCTCGAGTAGGCGGCATAGCCGTGCTGCCATCCGCTCCAGCGTATCTAGGGTGAAGAGGTCGGCACTACCCTTCAACGTACCAGTTAGCCCTCCCTGGGTCTCCATGAGTTCGAGACCGATATCCTCCTGTCCGGCGAAGAGCTGGAGTGGGATGGCACTGACCCGTAGGCCGCTCACTACCTCTACATTATCAGTCTGGAGGAACGCTTGAGCGCGATGTGGACGCTGCAGTACAAAGCTACTCTGGTAGAGTGGAGATCGGCTCAGGTCACGTGGGGGATTGAGGCGCTCGACCAAGAGGGCGAAGGGGTACTCCTGGTGTTCCAGTGCACCCAATACCCGCGTCCGCACCTGCGCTAAGAGACTCTGGAAGTTCTCAACTCCGGCGAATGTCGTCTGTAGTACCACTGGGGAGACGAAGTAGCCCACAACTTCATTGAACTCGGGCCGTGAGCGTCCGAGCATCGGTAGACCGACCATGATCGTCTCTTGCCCGGTATGGCGATGCAGCAAGAGTTGATAGACTGCCAGGAGCAGCGTGTAGAGGGTGGATCGTTGCTGCCGGGCCAATGCCCTCAGGCGCGAAGTTGTCTCTGATGAGACATGGAACTGATAACTGATGCCCTGTAGCGATTGTCGCGGCGGACGTACCCGATCGGCATGAAGTTGTAGGAGCGGAAGTTCTCCTTCCAGTTGTGCCGCCCAGTAGCGCCAGAGTTGCTCCCCATGGTCTACCAGAAACTGTTGTTGCCAGGCCACATAGTCGCCATAGGTATGCTGGAGGATTGGCAGATCAGCCAACTGGTCACGCTGCATGCTCCGATAGAGGGTGAAGAGCTCGTCGACGAGTTGGTAGATTGACCATGCATCAACGGTGATATGGTGGGCGGTGATGAGCAGGCTGTGCTGTTCTCCCCCTCGTCTGAAGATTGATGCTCGAAAGAGCGGTCCCGTCTCTAGGTTGAACCCACGGGCATGTTGCACTGCTAGTTGGTGCTGTAACTGACCCTCGTCCCAACCAACTGCATCAACGAGTTCGATGGCGACCGTCTGACTTCCATCTATCTGTTGTTGCAGGTAGCCGTCTTGCAGCGTAAAGCGAGTACGCAGAGCATCGTGACGATCCACGAGTAGCTGTAGCACATCCTGGAGGAGTTGAAGGTCTACCCTACCCTCAAGGTGGTAGGCTAGAGATACATGGTAGGCGCTTGCTTCTGGTGCTAGTTGATGAACTGCCCAGAGTCCTTGTTGACCATAGCTTAGCGGCAGGGAGCGAATGTGAAGGAGTTGCTCAAGCAGTGCCTCTTTGTGTGTCCGCAACAGTTGCAGAAACTGTGGGGTTACCCTGCGCTCCGGTCCGCTGTAGCGCAGCCTACCATTCTGAGACCAGAGATGGATACCACTTAAAATGGTTTGTTGAATGAATAGACGAATATCCATCAGATCTCTCCATCCAGGCGCCGGTACTGTTCGGTAGTAGGCTCATCGATGCTATCTGTTACTAGCTCAGTCGGAAGCGTGGTCGGGAGCGGAGAGGGTTCGTCTACCGCTGGTGAGGAGGTGATTTGGGCAAGTGCATAATCGGTAAGAGTTATGGTACTCCCACCATCTAGCAAGAGTGAGAGGGGCGGAGGTAGACCAAGAGTTTGGAGCATCCAGTTCCGCAATTCAACCGCCATCAGCGAGTCCAAACCGAGATCGAGCAGTGGGAGTGCTGGGTCAACTTGTCGTGAATCAGCAAAGCTCAGGATGCGTCCCACCTCTTGCTGTAGCCGAGTCATCAGCAACACACGGCGTTCGTCCAATGGACGCGAGAGTAGGTCAGTGTATAGATCGGCTGATGGATCCAAATCCGTAGTCGGCGTCACGGCCTGCAATAATGGTAAAACCCCGATCTGGCCATGCATTGAACTGCGCAGGAGGCTGAAGAGTGCACGCCCCTGGTGCGGAGGGATCATCCCCAACCCTAGGCGTCCCATTCGTTCTCGCATAGCCACTGCCATGCCGGTGTCGGCCCATGGTCCCCAGTTGACACTCAGCCCCGGCAGACCTTGGGCCCGCCGCGCTTGCATTAGCCCATCCATGAAGCCGTTTGCCGCTGCGTAGTTGCTCTGTCCGGCGGCGCCAATCAGCGAGGCTATTGAGGAGAAGCAGATGAAGAAGTCGAGATCCTGCCCCTGCGTCTGCTCATGCAGTTGCCAACTGCCTTTAGCCTTTGGAGCGAGCACAGTCGCAAAGCGAACCGGGCTCTGCTGTGCCAACGTGCCGTCATCCACTACTCCCGCAGCATGGACGATCCCGCGCAACGGCCCTAGTGCCAATGTTTGACGCAGGAGCAGTGCTACTGCATGGGGGTCACTCATATCCGTTGGCACGACTTCTACGGTAACATCTGCCTCGAACAGGCTATGTAGTACCCGTTGCTGGTGATCATTACGCACGCTACTCCGGCTCGCGATGACAATCCGACGTGCACCGTCGGCTGCTAGTTGCTCTGCTACGTACAACCCTAGGGCTCCTAGACCACCTGTAATGAGGTAGCTCGCTTCGGGATGGAGTGAGTTGGGGTGGGCATCTGTCACGCGCCGTGGGCTTAGGTGAGCCACATAGCGTCTCTCCGCGCGCCATGCGATCTGCGTATCCCTTCGAGGTGTGAGCATCTCCTCCACAAGGATGGTTGCCTGCTCTGCCGGGGTATGCCTACTGCTCAGATCGAGGAGGAGACAGTTCAGTTCCGGCGCCTCCTGCATCAATGCGCGACCCAAGCCCCAGAGTGTACCACCAACTGCTGCTGCCCCGCTAGTCGCTACCATCTGACCATCCGGTAACTGTCCATCTATCGTCACGATCCAGAGTCGGACAGAGCGTGCACTCGCGGAAAGTATCTGACTGAGCTGTAGGAGGGCTGTAGATTGGGCTAGTGCTTGCTCTGGAGCACTTGTTGCCTCTGCCAGTACCGTGGCCCAGTAGATCACTGTCACTGGCGTAGCAGTTCCAGCAACCGTCTGGAGTTTCGTCGCTACCGTTGCTACATCGACCACATGTAGATTAGGAGGGTCCGCGTGAATCCTCATGAGCGTACTACGGATCTCCTGCTCGAGCGCAGAGTCCGCTCCTATCAGCAGCCAGGGCTCGTGATCTCTCACCGTTTTTGCCGGTGATCGCATCAGATCGGACAGTGGCTGGTGATCCCAGTTCAAACCATAGAGCCAATCGGTACGTAACTTCTCGCCCTGGATCGCTGCTGCCGGCACTACCCGCAACTGGAGTCCACTTAGGACTGCCACCAGTTCACCGTCAGCCTGGCACAGGGTAAAATTCCACCTGGCCGTTGTGCCACTGGCAGGGTGGCTCAAGGGAACATCCTCACACACCGCGTAACACCAGAGCTCTTCTTGATCCGCCGATCGGTAACAGGTTAGTCGATCGATGGAAAAAGGTAGTAAGGTCTCACCTGGTGTCAGGTGGGGCAGCACCTTGCTATCCGTAGCCACCACGAGTTGGAGACAGGCATCGAGCAGACCGGGGTAGATCCGGTAGCCTTGGATATCTGCAACCTTAGCCGGGCGGCGCAGTTGGGCCAGCGCCTCACCCGTGCGACCTTGCCAGACACGCGATAACCACTGGAAGCTTGTACCAAGTGCAACCTCAGATATGGCTAAGCGCTGATACAGACTTGCCGCCGTAATCTCGTTTGTGCAGTGTGTACGTAAGAGTGGCAGATCTACAGTATCTGCAGTGTTCGCTAACCTAGCTAGTCGACCAGTAGCGTGTACATGCTCAGGCACTGGTTCAGTAGTAGCATCCTCCGAGGCAAAACTCGTGACTTGTAGCGAGGAAGGTGCACCTGAGCGCTCAGCCACCACCGATAGCTGAACCGTACGCTTCTGGAGGGGTGGCAGCACAAGGGCTTGGGGAAAGACCACATCTTCTACAACACATGCCGCACCGTCGTAGAGCAGTTCCGCACCACTCAGGATCATGGAAAGATGGCATGCGCCTGGAACAACGACTTCACCGTAGACCCGATGTTCGGCGAGAAAAGGCATGCTTTCCACGCTAAAAGACTTTTCAAAAAGTAGCTCCTGACGACGGGGGATGCGAATCATCGTATCGATGAGCGGACGCAGGGATGGAGAGCGCGGACGTGTCGGTCGCGCCTCCACCCAGTAGCGCTGGCGCTGGAAGGGGTAGGTGGGCAGGGCGACCTTGCGCCGCACGTAGTCCCGCTCGAAGCCCTGCCAGTCAATACTCGCCCCGCGCTCGTACAGCGTCCCCAGGCTCGTCAGCATGCTCTGCCACGCATCCTGGCCCGCACGCAAGCTGGGCAGCAGGAGCGGCTCCAGGCGTCCTTCGCGCTCCTCCTGACCCCTCCCCCCTGACCCCTGCACCATGCCAAGGAGCACGGGCTTGGGTCCGATCTCCAGGAACGCTTCCACCCCCGTAGCCTGCAGCGTGGCGACGCCATCGGCGAAGCGCACTGCCGCGCGCACGTGGCGCACCCAGTAGTCAGCGGTGGTCATGGCGTCCTCCGCCCCCTCGCCCCCCTCCCAGCCTCCCCCCGCTGGGGGGAGGGGGATGCTCGCTCCGCGCTCGTCGTCCTTCGCTATCCTCCTCGTCCCGATTCCCTCGCTGTTATATCCTACTTCCCGGCCCGTCACGTTAGAGACGAGACGCAGCCTGGGCGCGTGGTAGGTAATCGTCTCCGCCACGGTGCGGAACTCGGCGAGCATCGGCTCCATCAAGGGCGAGTGGAAGGCGTGCGACACCGTGAGGCGCTGCGTGCGTACTCCCTCCGCCGCGAAGCGCTCGGCGATCGCCAGCACCTCTTCGGTGCGTCCCGCGATCACGCTGCTCGTTGGGCCGTTGATGGCCGCAAGCGAGACCTCGGCGTAGCCCGCGATTGCTGCCGCAACC
>CAIWUD010000409.1 GCA_903915775.1 uncultured Chloroflexota bacterium
CCAACAGAAGTTCCTGCGCCGTGATCTGGGGCGCGCTGTTGCCGATGCCGTCAAAGATGGTTGGCCTGGGCGCTGGCACCTGGAGGAGGAGGAGGCTGATCTCGAGATCTGGGCCACGCTGGTCGATCAAGAGCTCATCTGTGCGCTACGCCTCTCGGATGCGCAGATGCGGCAGCGGGGTAAGGCACGCCACCTGCCGGCGAGTCTGCGGCCTGCACTGGCTGCCGCAATGGTCACATTGACCGATCCCACGCCCCATGATATCTTTGTCGACCCGATGGCGGGTGCGGGGACGATTCTGGTTGAACGTGCTGCCGCTGGTCCCTTCGCCGAGATCCATGGCGGTGACCTGAGTGGTGAGGCCCTGAGTGCGATGCAGGAGAATCTGCGTGGTGTGCGTGGCGACATCCATCTGAGCCGTTGGGATGCACGGCGCTTACCGTTTGAGCAGGGTGAAGTGGATAAAGTGGCGGTCAATCTGCCCTTTGGGCGCCAGATCGGTGAGCCAGCGAGCCTGCCGGAGCTCTACCGGGCGGTGCTTGCGGAGATTGTACGGGTCCTGCGCCCGGGTGGACGCCTGGTGGTACTTGTTGATGATGTGCGCCTCCTCGAGAGCGCCCGTGCGGCGGTAGCCCGCAGCTTGCGCCCTGGCCCACGCCATCGTGTGATCGTGCTTGGTAAACCCGCCACTATCTGCGAGTATTCGCGGTTTTGAGGTGGTTGGAGAGGGTGGAGACTCGCACCGAGCTTGACGGGAGGCGTGGAGGGCGCAGCCCCTCCACAGAAAAACTCACCCAGCCTTGCTACCGCCAGACGGCCACGCTGGCGCAGCCGACGTGGGAGGTGTGGAGGGCGCAGCCCCTCCACAAGAAACACGAACCCAGCCTTGCTACCGCCAGACGGCCACGCTGGCGCAGCCGAAATGGAACCATCCCTAAGGAGAGCGTGCATGTTCAAAGCGGTGGAGAGTGGCGTCTCATTCCCCCAACTCGAGCAGGAGATCTTGGAGTGGTGGGGTGCGAACCGAATTGTCGAGCAATCCCTTGCTGCCGGTAGCAAGCCTTTTGTCTTTTACGAGGGCCCACCTACAGCGAATGGTCGTCCTGGCCTGCACCACGTGATTAGCAGGACGTTTAAAGATATTATTCTGCGCTACCGTGCGATGCAGGGCTACAAGATCATCGGGCGCCGCGAAGGCTGGGATACCCACGGTCTCCCGGTTGAGATTGAGGTGGAAAAGAAGCTCGGTTTTAGTGGCAAACCTGATATTGAGAAGTTTGGCATTGCGGAGTTCAATCGACTCTGTCGGGAGAGTGTGCAGGAGTATATCCAGGAGTGGAAGAGCTTCACACGGCGCATCGCCTACTGGGTCGATGAAGATGGCTACTACACCTATGACAATAGCTACATCGAGTCGCTCTGGTGGATCTTCCGTCAACTCTGGGATCGTGGCCTGCTCTTCCGTGACTATAAGGTCACGATGCACTGCCCACGTTGCGGTACGAGCCTCAGCGACCATGAGGTGAGCCTAGGCGCACGTGATGATGTCGATGATCCGAGTGTCTATATCAAGTTTCGGGTTACCGGCGAAGCGGTGAGTGGGAACGACTCGCCCTTGGCTGCAGCACTGCAGGGGGCGTACCTCGTCGCCTGGACGACCACGCCCTGGACGCTACCGGCGAATGTGGCGCTAGCTGTGCAGCATGGGGCGCGCTACGTCGAAGTTGAGTATCAGGGCGATCGCCTGGTCATGGCCGAGGCGCTGGTTGGGCGGCTACTCGGCGATGGTGTGACGCCGCTGAGCATGTTCAACGGCAATGATCTGGTTGGTCTGCGCTACGAGCGCCTCTTTGACGGCGTGGTTGCCCCTGGCGATACCCCCGATCTGAGCAGAGCCTACCACGTCATTGCCGATGCGATCGTGACCCTCGATGATGGCACCGGGATTGTACATATTGCTCCGGCGTATGGCGACCTGGAGGTTGGGCGTAAGCATGGTCTACCGACGCTCTTCTCGGTCGATCTGAACGGCATGGTCATGCCGGAGTTGGGCCATTTTCCCTTTACTGGCAAATTTTTCAAACTGGCCGATCCCGAGATCACCCGCCATCTGAAGGAGCGGGGCCTCCTGCTCAAGAGTGGGCGGGTGCAGCACTACTACCCCTTCTGCTGGCGCTGTAGCACACCGCTGCTCTTCTACGCGAAACGCTCCTGGTACATTCGTACCACCGCTTTCAAGGGCGATCTGGTTGCCAACAATCAGCAGATCCACTGGGTCCCTGAGCATATCCGTGATGGGCGCTTCGGTAACTGGCTGGCGAACAACATCGACTGGGCTGTTAGCCGCGAGCGCTACTGGGGTACGCCGCTGCCGATCTGGATGAATGGCGATGGTAGCCACATCGAGTGCATCGGCAGCCTGGCAGAACTGGAAGCGAAGGTGGGGCGCTCACTGGGTGAGCTCGATCTGCACCGCCCCTACGTGGATGAGTTGACCTGGGAAGATCCGCAGCACGGCCTGATGCGCCGCATCCCCGACGTTGCCGACTGCTGGTTTGATAGTGGGGCGATGCCGGTGGCCCAGTGGCACTACCCCTTTGAGAATCAGCAGCTCTTTGAGACGGCCCACCCGGCGGACTATATCTGTGAAGCGGTTGACCAGACACGGGGCTGGTTCTACACCCTGCACGCCGAGAGTACGCTGCTCTTCGATCGGCCAGCTTTTCATAATGTAATCTGTCTAGGCCACATTCTCGATGAACATGGCTTGAAGATGAGTAAGAGCAAGGGCAATGTGATCACCCCTGCCGAGGTGATCGATGCTTTTGGTGTAGATGCCCTGCGCTGGAACCTCTTCGCCGCGGCCCCTCCTGGGAATCCGCGCCGTTTTAGTCTGAGCCTTGTCAACGAGAGTCTACGTAAGTTCCTGTTGACACTCTGGAACAGCTACGGCTTCTTCGTGACCTACGCTCGGCTTGACGGTTGGCGTCCCGGTGGCGAACTTGCCCCTGAGGCCCTGCAGCCGATCGATCGCTGGGCGATTGCGGCGCTCAATGGGCTGGTACGAGATGTCACTGCCGACTTCGAGCAGTACGAGGTCTATCCGGCTGCGCGGCGCATCGAGCGTTTTGTTGATGAGCTCTCCAACTGGTATGTGCGGCGTAATCGCCGCCGCTTCTGGAAGAGTGAGGCCGACGCGGATAAGCAGGCGGCCTACAGCACCCTCTACACCTGTCTGCTCACCCTCGCGAAGCTCACGGCACCCTTCATCCCCTTCGTGAGTGAGGCGATCTACCGCAACCTGACCGGCCAGGATCATGGCGCCCCCCTCGCCGGTAGCGCGACCAGTGTGCACCTGGCTGCATGGCCAGTTGTTGCTGCCGATCTGCTCGACGAGGGCCTTGTAGCTGATACGGAAGCACTTCTTGCGGCCGTTTCGCTCGGTCGTGCCGCACGGAAGAGTGCCGGCTTGAAGGTACGTCAGCCCCTGGCTGAGCTCTGGCTCCGTGCGAGTAGCCCGGTTGCGCTGGCCGGTGTACGGCGCTTCGAAGCTGATCTGCGCGATGAGCTGAATGTGAAGGCGGTGCGCTACCTGGAGGCGAGCTCGGCAATTGTTACCTACCGCTTCAAGCCCAACCTGCGTCTCCTGGGCAAGAAGTATGGGAGGCAGCTACCGGCGATCACCGCTGCGCTCAAGACGCTTGAGGGTGAGGCGGCGCGTGCGGCTGCTCAGGCGTGCGAGGCTGGCGGTCTGGTTCAGATCCAGATCGACGGACAGCCGCTCGATCTGCTTGCCGAAGAGTTACTAGTCGAGAGTAGTGCGCCAGAGGGGTTTGCCGTGGCGGAGAGTGAAGGGATGCTCGTTGCCCTGAGCACCCTAGTGACCCCTGAGTTGCGCCTTGAGGGTGCCGCCCGTGACTTGGTGCGGAGCGTCCAGGATGCGCGTAAGAGCGCCGGGCTGGCCATCTCTGACCGGATCAGGCTCTTTGTGAGTAGCAGTGATCAGGGGGAGTTGCTCGAGCAGACCCTGGCCCTCTGGGGTGACTACCTGCGGAGTGAGACGCTGACGATCGATCTGATCCTGGCTGTGCCCGCCGCTGATGCCTACAGTGAGCAGGTGGAGTTTGGTGATGGCAGTGCGCTTATCGGTGTGACACGGGCCCAGATGGAGGCGTGAGTGGATGAGCTTGAGCGCGCTGCTCTTGGTGCCCCGCCCTGGCGACACAGTCTGATTGGTACGGGGCAGTTGGAGCAGTGCGCAGGGCGGCTACGCCTGACGGTCGCTGCCCCCTGTGCTGATCGCTACAGTGATGCCCAGATCGACGACTACCAGCGGCGCTCGACCAGGCCCCTCGGGCACCGGGCGCCGCTCCGCCTGCGTCTGCGGGCACGCTTCTCGGCTGAAGCGAATGCGTTGCGCGGAACAGCCGGTTTTGGCTTCTGGAACTACCCCTCGGCCTGGCCACCAACCCCGCCGCGAGCCCTCTGGTTCTTCTTTGGCTCACCACCCCATGATCTACCCCTCGCCATGGGGGTGCCAGGTTATGGCTGGAAGGCCGCCACGATCGATACGGGGCGGCCACGCGCACTCGCACTCCTGCCCATAGCACCGCTCCTCATACCGCTGCTGCGCCAGCCCACACTCTACCGTGGGCTCTGGCCGCCGCTACAACGCGCCCTTGGTATTGCCGAGGTGTGCCTGCACACGACCATGACTGACTGGCACGAGTATGAGCTTGTGTGGGGTGAGCGGACAAGCCGCTTGCTGGTTGACGGGCGTACCGTGCTGGCTGATGCCCCATCACCCCGCGGCCCCATGTGTCTGGTGATCTGGATCGACAACCAGTACCTAGTCGCAACCCCTCAGGGTCGGCTAGCCTGGGGGCTCGTCGCCACCCCACAACCGCAGTGGCTTGAACTGGATGCGCTGGAGCTCACCAGGTGACACTCATCATCGAGCAGTTGAGCCCTGACCCGATGCCGAGTAGGCCAACATGATCACCGGCCTGGAGCCGCCCAGATTCGGCGGCCTGGGCGAGGCTGATCGGAAGCGCGGCGGGCCCGATGTTGCCCAGAACCGGGAAGTTGAGGAAGAGCTTCTGCTGAGGGATCCCAAGTGCTTCAGCAACTGCAGCCATATGGCGTGCCCCAACCTGGTGGGGGGCATAGAGGGCTATCTGATCATCTGACCAGTTTTGGAACCGTTCCTGAGCCAAGCCCCAGGTCTGCGCGGCCAGCTGCACCCCGGCAATGAGGAGTGCGCTCGCGTCCGTCTTCATGTAGTCGGGCATGCCGACGCAGAGTTCATTATGCTCGGTGGCAGCGAGTGAGACCACACCGTTGAGGAGGTGGCCCTGTTTGGCGACGCTACGGTGGGCCAGGAGCATCGCTGCTGCGCCCGAGCCCAGGGTGAGGGTAGCAAAGTTATCGCGGAACTCCTGAGAGTTGGTCGTAGAGCTCTGGAGGCGCTGGATGGTCGATTGGACTGCCTCTTGCGATCCTTCGCCATCAACAATCAGCGCGTAGGAGATAGCCCCACTCTCGATCATCATGGCTGCAATATCCATGCCATTGAGAAAGCCCAGGCAGGCATTACGCACATCGTAGTTGATCGCCTGGGAGCTGAGACCGAGGTTACGATGGACAAAGCAGGCGGTTGAAGGCTCAAGGTAGTCTTGGCAGACGGAGGTGTTGATGACGATGCCGATCTGGCCGGGGTCGATCTCCGCCGCAGCGATCGCCTTGCGTGCAGCCAGGGTGGCTACGTCACTCGGACGAGTCCCAGGGTCCCAGAAGCGTCGCTCTCGAATACCGGAGAGGCGCTCAAGACTGCCCTTTGGTACACCGAGGCGTTTCATGGTGGCGCTAATCTGATCTTCAAGCCACTCTGAACTGATCCGGTGTGGGGCGAGCTCATAGCCTAGTGCTTCGATGACGACGTTCTTGAAGAGCACCTCGAACCTCCATGTCTGGTGGGAGTGCGGTAGGGATAACGATACCCAGGGCCGTGGCAAGCCGAACGCCTCCCTGGAACAACGTAGATGCCTATCCTACCACACTTCTTGCCATGCTTCGGAGTCAGTGAAGGTACGCTTTAAACCAGCAGCTACCCAGCCTGTAGTGATTATGTGTATTGCTTCACGGAGTTAGCCGGAATCCTCCCCCCAGCGGGGGGAGGTTGGGAGTGGGGCATCTGTGCCAACCTTATGAAACAGTAACTGTTCACCTTTCTCCCGGAGCGAGGGCGTCTCGCCCTCGTGGCGCCCCCCTGTACGGACACCTCCCGTGGTTGCCCTGTCGTCGGCTTACCCCAAACGTGAACACTTACCTGAAACAATACAATTCTGTGCTATGCTAGAGTGAGATTCACCTGACTACACTCTCCACCTCAATGCGCGTTGCGATCATTCACGACTACCTTAATCAGTACGGCGGTGCCGAGCGCGTACTCGAGGCGCTGCACGAGCTCTACCCTGAGGCACCGATCTACACCTCGATCTACGATCGTGAGGCGATGCCCACATACTACCAGCAGTGGGATATTCGTACCTCGTTCATGCAGCGGCTCCCTGGCTGGCGCCGCCACTTTCGCCGCTACTTCTTGATCTATCCGACCGCCTTTGAGCAGTTTGATCTGAGCGGCTACGACCTCGTGATCTCGAGCAGTAGCGCTTTTGCGAAGGGGGTCATCCCGGCTCCGGGTGCGCTCCACATCTGCTACTGCCACACGCCCATGCGTTTTGCCTGGCGCTCCGACGACTACGTTCGTCGCGAAGGGATCAAGGGGCTCCAGGGGGGGCTGTTGCCCTTCGCCCTGAACTATGTTAGACTCTGGGATGTCTCGACGGTGAATCGGGTCGACCAGTTTGTCGCCAACTCTCACGAGGTCGCCCGTCGGATTAGGCGCTACTACCGGCGTGAGGCTACCGTTATTCCGCCACCAGTTGATCTCCCACCCTACCAGCCCCAGCCATGTGCCGACTTCTACCTAGCTGGTGGGCGACTTATTGCCTACAAGCGGATTGAGTTGATTGTAGAGGCGTTCAGTCGTCTGGGTCTGCCGCTGAAAATCTTTGGTGATGGGCGTGATCGGCAGCGCCTCGAGCGTATGGCTGGATCAACGATCGAGTTTCTCGGCTGGGTTGATGAGGCCACGCGCCGCGACCTCTTTGCCCGCTGTCGTGCGTTCATCTTTCCTGGCGAGGAAGATTTTGGCATCACGCCCCTCGAGGCCATGGCTGGTGGTCGCCCGGTGATCGCCTACGGGGCCGGGGGGTCACTTGAGACGGTTGTTGAAGGGGTTACCGGACGCTTCTTCTACGAACCGAGTGCAGCAGCCCTAGCTGCTGCCGTTATCGCTGCTCAGTCCGACCCGTACGATCATGCTGCGATCAGGGCCCATGCTGAAGGCTATAGTCAGGCAATCTTTCACGCACGTATGCGCGGGCTGATTGATGAGTTGGTTGCGCAGCAGGGGCGCCCTGCCGTCCATTAGATATGCAACTTCGTGCCTACATTGCTATTTTGCGTCGCTTCTGGCCACTCCTCCTCTTTCTGCCCCTGCTCACCGGTGGCCTGAGTGCCGTTCTCGCCCTGAGTCGTCCTCCTACCTACCAGGCGGTGACACGCCTGCTAGTGACTCAGGCACCCCTTCCTGGTGCCACCGACGCCTCACTTGCCGATCTGGCCGATGGTGCTACCTGGGCCAGCAGTGAGTACATCCTCGATGATCTCCCTGCTGTCCTCACCAGTAGCAGCTTCGCGGCGGATCTGTTACCCCAACTGACCGCTGCTGGCCATCGCCTTGATCTGGCAGCGATTCGAACCGGTCTACAGGTTGAGGTGTCCCATCGTAGTGTTACCCTACGTGCGACTGCAGCAACCGCTGAAGCGGCGGTGGCACTGGTAGAGACGGCCGTGACGGTCTTGCGCCAGGGTGGCCTACGCTACTGGGGCCGTACGCCCGCGGGTGGGCTCTGGGTGGCCGAGCTCGATCCACCTGGTGCGGCAATCCGCCTGGACGGGCCACGGACCCTCATGAGTGAGGTGGGAGTGCGCACTGCCCTAGCTCTCGCCGCGGCCATCGGCATCGCCATGTTCGCCCACTACCTTGACGATCGCCTGCGTAGCCCCCAGCAGGCGGAAGAGTGGATCGGTGTCGCTGTACTCGCTGTGATCCCGAAAGAGTAGCTGCCTATGCAACTGAGCGACTACCTACAGGTGCTCACCAAACGCTGGTGGGTCATCCTCCTCACCCTGATTGCCGCGGTCGGCGGAGCCTTCGTGATCAGCAAGCTGCTGCCCGACACCTACCGCTCCCAGGCGGTCTATCTGGCGTTAGCTAATCAGGCCGATAATGGGCTGAACATTGTGCTGCGCAACTCGATGAATAGCTACCGTGAACTGGTCATGCAGCCGAGCGTGCTCGACCAGATTAGTCAGAGTACTGGCCTTGACATTAGCGGCGAGCGCTGGATGCGCGATGTGAATATCCAGCCGCGCCCCGACGAGCAGAAGATCATTATTGAGGTGGATGCGCCAAGCCTTGATCAGTCGATGGCGATGGCAGATGCGGTGGGTGAACGGATTGTGGCTGAGGTCAACCGGATCAATGCGACCCTTGAGGGTACGGCACGGATCAATGTGGAGCGCATCCAGCGGGCGCGCCTGTTGAGCATTCAGCCTAATACCCAGATCAATATGATTGCTGGGGCCATTCTCGGCCTGATTGTGGGTGTGCTGTTAGCCTATATTTTGGAGTATCTTGACGACACGCTGAAAACGAGTGCTGATGTGGAGCGCTTCGTCGGTTTGACGACTATTGGCGCCATCCCGTCGAGCGAATAGTGAGGCTTGTGTGACTACTCCTGGCACTGCTGCGGAAAATGCCCTGATCACCCTACGCGAACCCGGCTCAGCCGCAGCCGAGGCCTATCGCACGTTACGTACCAATATCCTCTTTTCGAGTCTCGATCGGCCCCTGCGCACGCTGCTCGTTACGAGTAGTGCCCCTGATGAGGGGAAGAGTAGCACACTGGCCAATCTGGCGGTGACGATGGCGCAGGCGGAGCAGCGCGTGCTGCTCGTCGACTGCGATCTGCGCCGTCCGAGTTTGCATACGCTCTTTGGTCTGCCGAACGAGCGCGGGCTAACAAGTGCCATCCTGGCGCAGGAAGATGGTTCACTACCGATTCAGTCCACGGTAGTACCTGGTCTACAACTCCTCACCAGTGGCCCACTGCCACCGCGTCCTACCGACCTCCTCGGGTCGCGCCGGATGGGTGCACTGATTGAGCAACTGAGTGCGAGTGCCGATATTGTGCTCTTCGACACGCCACCAGTGGTAGCCGTAACCGACGCCGCAGTTCTTGCCCCTCGTGTGGATGGTGTGCTCTTGGTGCTGCACGCCGGTCAGACGCGTCGTGACCGGGCACGCGAGGCGCGTCGGTTGCTCGAGAAGGTGAAGGCCCATATTGTTGGGGTGGTGTTGAATGGTGCCAGGCTTGAGCGTGGCTACACCTACTGAGCGTGGAGGGCTTCGCCCTCCTCACCTTTCTGGATGCTGGTCACGCTTCGCCTTATGATCGACCTGCACAGCCATATTTTGCACGCGATCGATGATGGTTCACGTAGCCTCGCCGATGCGATGACGGTTGCACGCACTGCCGTTGCTGGCGGAGTGAGCTTGATGGTCGCCACTCCACACGGACGGAGCTCCATAAGCTCCGGCTCGCGCTACAGCGTTGCGCTGCTCCACGAGCGGCTCGAGGAGCTTCAGGGGGCCCTGGATCGTGCTGGTGTGCCCCTCAACCTTGTGGCTGGCACGGAGATCTATGCAGAGCCAGGTGCCTTGGAGCGGCTCCGTGCTGGGGAGCTCCTGACCTACGGTGGTAGCCGGGCCATCCTGATGGAGTTTTCCCTCGCGATCGCCGCCCAAACTGCCGAAGAGCTGATCGCATCCTTTCAGCTTGCTGGCTACCGTGTGGTAGTGGCCCATCCAGAGCGTTACCGGTTCGTGCAGCGTGATCCAAACCTGCTAATCCCGCTTATTGAACGTGGTGCGTTGATGCAACTCACCGCTGACGCCCTCGTTGGCCTCCAGGGTACGCAGATGCGCCGCCTAGCCGAGCTTCTGCTGCAGCATGGCATGATTCAGCTCATTGCGACCGATGCCCATGGGCCGCATCTGGCACGGATGCCCAACCTGGCTGCAGCCCGCGAGACGGTTACGAGACTGAGCGGTAGTGAAGCGGCTACCCTGCTCACCCAGCGCATTCCCGCAGCCGTGCTGGCCGATGAGCCCCTCGACCTCCCTGCACCCAGATCCGTAGGGCATCGGCTTACGCTCTGGTGAGTGCAGACACGCTCAGGGACTCATCATTCTCTCATATGCCTTCCTTGATTCTGCGTTGGGAAGTGACGTATACTGAGGTAAGCTCAACTATCGCGTACGTAAGCCTCGTATGGCAGCACCCTGGTGTTGATGGCGCACGCAATCTACCAGCACTGCCATATCTCATGCTATGTTAGGAAACATACGATGGCAATCGAGCCTTACCGCCCAGATGATGGCCAGCCTCAGCAGTTTGACAAGAAGATGGAGAAGATCTTCCATCGCTGGAACTGGAAGCTCTTCCGCTTTATCCGTACCTGTATCTTCATCGCGATAGGTATCTGGCTGGCAGTCAACCTGCTGCCGCCAGTCTTCTCGACCATATTTTCTGGCCAGCTTGGCCCGATGATCCTCGAGTTTATCCCGATCGTTGCTTACCTCTTCTTCTTCATCGGCTTCCAGTTCTTCTTGATGTACTTCTTCATGGCTCGTACCCGTATCTACTGGGTGCGTCCGGGAGAGACTGGTATCAGCTTCAAAGACTACCGGGGCAACCCCGAGGTACTTGAGGCAGCTAGCCGCGTGGTGACGCTCCTGAAGGGGGCGAAAGAGTTCAAGCAGATGGGCGGCGAAGTGACGCGCGGGATCCTGCTGATTGGTCCGCCAGGAACTGGTAAGAGCTACCTGGCCCAGGCGATTTCGACCGAAGCTGGTGTCCCATTCGGCTACCTGAGCGCCCCGTCACTGCAGTCGGCCTGGATGGGTATGGGGAACATCAAGGTGATGAACCTCTACCGCAAGGCGCGCCGCTTTGCCCGTGAGTATGGAGCGTGTATCCTCTTCATCGATGAGATCGATGCGATCGGTGGGGCGCGCAGCCAGAGCCTGGCCGGCTCAAATGCCCTTGGTATGACTCAAGAGCAGGGTGGTGGTCGGGACCGGGTGGTGATGGGTATGGGTGGCATGATGGGTGGCGGCAGTGGTATCCTCAACGAGCTCCTGTTGCAGATGGATCCGCCACCGCAGGATAACTGGTGGGGTAAGTTGCTGCGCACGCTGCGCCTGCGCAAGGGGAAGCCGGACATGCCCCCCGTGTTGACGATGGGCGCTACCAACCTTGCGGAGAGTCTTGATGCTGCGCTTCTGCGCCCCGGACGCTTTGATCGTAAGATCGCGGTTGAGGCTCCGGATGCCGATGGTCGCCGTGAGGTGATCGACTACTACCTCGGTAAGGTGAAGCATGAGCCGATGCCGATCGATCGGATGGTCTCTGATACGATTGGCTACACGCCCGTTGCAATCAAGTACTGTATCAACGAGGCAACGATCCATGCGCACTTCGATGGCCGTGCGGCGATCAACTACTGGGACTTCACCCGTGCCCGTGAAGCGCACGAGTGGGGCTTGCGCCAGCCGATCCGCAGCATGTCCTACGAAGAGCGGCGACGGATTGCCTACCACGAGGCTGGCCATGCGTACGTGATGGTCAAGCTGCTTCGGAAGGAGCGCCTGACCAAGGTAACGATCGTGCGCCATGGCAATGCGCTCGGCTTTGCCGCCTGGAAGCCCGAGGAGGAGATCCACACCCGTACGCGGGACGAGTTGCTCGACCGGATCAAGATCAGCCTCGGTAGCCGTGCCGCCGAGGAGATCTTCCTGGACATCCAGATGAGCGGGGTGACAGGTGATCTGCAGAGCGCTACCGGCCTGGCAGCGATGATGGTTGGTGCCTATGGGATGGACAACAGCTTCTTCTCCTACCTCACCTTCGGTATGCAGGGGCTGAGCGCGGGTGATATTAAGCCACGCATCGAGGCGATCCTGCAGGAGCAGTACCGTCAGGTGAAGCAGTTGCTCAGTCAGAACCGTGAGGCGGTGATTGCAATTGCTGAGGCGTTGATCTTGCGCAACGAGTTGACCGACATCGACGTGAAGGAGATCCTCGCCCGGGTTGAGCTGGAGCACCCCTTCGTGCCCATTCAGGCAACAGCGGAGAAGCCCTCGTTCGGCTTTGCCGGCGCGGCCCGTACGAGTCAGCCCACGGTTCTGGTGCGCCGCCGCCGTGAGCCGGCTGCGCTTCCCGCCCCGGGAACGATGGTCATCGATGCAGCAGAGCGTGGTAGCGAGGCGAATGCTTAGCTGTATTGTTTCATAAGGTTGGCACAGCTGCCCCCCCTCCCAACCTCCCCCCGCTGGGGGGAGGATTCTGGCTCCCTCCCCCAACGGGGGAGGGGTGGGGTGGGGGTAAGAGGCGCTAACTTCGTGAAGCAATACACCTAGCATCTAGGGAGGGGTGGAGGGCACAGCCCTCCATGAAAAAACTGGCCTAGCCTTGGTGTCGCCAGACCAGAAGATCGGCGTAGCCGACATTGAACCATCCCTAATCAGAAGAGCCGAGTCTGCTGGATCGCACCGCCCTCCTCGGAGGGCGGTTGGCGTTCGATCCAGGGAATGCCCAGGTGCTCGTAGGCGCGCCTAGTGGCGATGCGGCCACGGGGGGTACGTTGGAGAAAACCGAGCTGGAGGAGGAACGGCTCGTAGACATCCTCGATCGCATCGACCTCTTCGGCTAAGGCTGCCGCCAGGGTAGAGAGACCAACCGGGCCACCGTTGAAGAGCTCGATGATCGCCCGCAGTAGTCGGCGATCGTTCTCGTCCAGGCCGAGTTCGTCCACCTCGAGTTGACTCAGCGCAGTACGGGCTACGTTCAAGCTGATGGGGCCCTCTGCCACTACCTGGGCATAGTCGCGCACACGGCGTAAGAGCCGGTTGGCGATCCGGGGTGTGCCCCGTGCGCGACGACCAAGCTCTAGGGCCGCCGCGCCACTGATCGTGACGCCTAGGATACCTGCCGAACGGGTGACGATTTCGCACATCGCCTGGTCGGAGTAGAACTCAAGGCGGTGAGGTGCAACAAAACGGTCGCGTAACGGTGATGTGAGCAGGGCGAGGCGTGTGGTCGCTCCGACAACCGTGAAGCGGGGCAGTTTGAGGCGCAGGCTCCGCGCACTCGGTCCTTTCCCCACGATCAGATCGAGGGCAAAGTCTTCCATTGCCGGGTAGAGCACCTCTTCGACGGCGCGGTTGAGGCGGTGTACTTCGTCGATGAAGAGGATATCATTCTTCTGGAGATTGGTCAGGATGGCGGCTAGATCGCCGGCACGCTCGATTGCGGGGCCGCTGGTGATCTTAATTTTGACCTCCATCTCGTTGGCGATCACGTTTGAGAGGGAGGTCTTGCCGAGACCGGGAGGGCCGTAGAAGAGCGTATGATCGAGTGGCTCGGCGCGGGCCCGGGCGGCGGCAATCGCGATGCGAAGCTGCTGAACAACCTTCTCCTGACCGATAAACTCGCTCAAACTTCTGGGGCGCAGGCTCTTTTCAACTTGCTGGTCGTCGTTGTCAGGCCGCGGGTTGAGCAGCCGATCCTCATCGTTCATCGTGCCCTCGCACAGGTGTACCAATCTCCTTGCCATTGTACCATATCACGCTGCTCAGACGTCGCGAGTAGCGGGATCAAGGTTGGGTTACGTTTTTTGTGGAGGGTGTAGCCTTCCACCCCTCCCCGGAGGCTAGTCACGCTTTCTGTTGCCCATACGCTGCCTTTCTGCTACACTGCAGGTACATTGACCCATCGCTCGACTCACACGATAGTACGGCATGCGGTCTGCTCACTGCCTTGCGGTATCGCGCCCGTGAAAGGCAGGTTCTCGTGAAATTTCTGACGTTTCGATGGTTTGACCTACTTCATACCCATACGATCTTCTTTAACTACCGCTGGCTTGCCTGGTTGATTGCCGCCCTAGCGTTGACGCTTCCTGGGCATCCGGCTGCCGCCTTGCCCCGCGATATTGGCATCCTGCTCCTGGCTGGGGTGATCAATATCGTTGCGACTGCCCTTGCTGAGGGGTATGTCCGTCTGGCCCGTGTGCGTCCGCTCCTCCTCGTGCTCGACATTGTCGTGGGGGCAACGATTCTCTGGCTAAGCGGCAGCGCACTTCTGCCCTTTTTTGCCTACAGCCTCTGTGGTCTAATGTTACCCGCACTGCTCTACGGATGGCGAGGTGGGTTGTTGGGTGGCGTAATCTTTCTTGGCCTCGACATGATCGGTCTACTCACGCTTCATACACCACTCGTTACCGCTGCCGTGGGGGTGCGCTTTGTCATTGCCCTCACCTTTGCTACATGCTGGGTAGTGGTTGGGCATTGGACGAACCAACCGGTAGTGGGCAGAAGACGCCTGCGTGCAGCTGGGGTGGGAGCGTCTTACCTACTCGGCGCCATCCCTGATCCCACGAGGCCCAGACGCTCCACCTCTCGTACGCTCCAGGGGCTGAGGAATCGTGAGCTTTCCACGCGGCACCAGGAAGATCTCGGGGCAACGCAGTCACTCGTCGTAACGAGCAGCGGCGATCCACGCTTCACACACTATCATCGTACGCCGGAAGCCCCACCAACAGACGAGCCACTCAGCCTGGCAACAACCCTTGATCGGATGGGGGCGCTCTTCGCCGAGCAGATCGGCATTGAGGTACGGGTAGGCATAAGCGGTACGCCGCTGCCACTCAGCGCTATTCAGCAGACCTTGCTGCTCCGCACGGTACAGGAGGCGTTGCTCAATGTCCAGCGCCATGCGCAGGCACAGCATGTGGCTGTGCAGCTCAAGTACACCTCTGACACCGTTACCCTCACCATCCAGGATGATGGCATTGGCCTACTTGATGGCACCTACGAGCGCTCGGGGATGCACGCCTTGCGCAGGCTACGCTACCGTCTTGCCGAGTTCGATGGGCAACTCACGGTTTTCGAGGGAGAGAGTGGTGGCGTGACGGTCAGGGCAATGCTCCCCCGTGGGTATTCATAGTCTCACGAGCTTGACCGTTTGGTGGGAGGTGTGGAGGGCTGTGCCCTCCACAAAAGACCTGAATCCAGCCTGAGTACCGCCAGACGGTCGTACTGGCGCAGCCGAAATTGAACCACGCCTTATGAAACGATCAGCAGCAGCAACCCAGTCGGTCGTGCGCAATATCCTCTACGCAGGCGCGATCACTGGGGCCGTGGTACTCATCAGTGTGGGGATCATCCAGCCGTTGGAGGCTGAAGTCCGCTGGCTGATCTGCCTCTGGATGAGTGCACCACTCCTTGGCCTGGCGATCTGGATGCGCCTCCCCATGCTCCCCCCTGGGCTGACGCGCACCATTAGCAATACGGGTCTGGTCGTCATCATTGGCTTTGTGATGCTCAGCCTTCAGTTGCTACGCCAGCAAGTGGTGCGCGCCGACGAGATCTACAACTACGTTGCTATTGGCAGCGATGGCAGCAGTACGAGTAATGTGCGTCCGGTGCTCCATTCACAGCGAATCCTCCGCGGACGCATGGTTGATCGCAAGGGCGTAGTGCTTGTTGATAGCCAGAGCGTAAACGGGTTTGCACAGCGCATCTACCCAATTGCCGAGCGTTACGATCTGGCCGCTTTCAGCCATCTGACTGGCTTTTTCAGCACGCGTTACGGTCAGAGTGGATTGGAGTCGTTCTACAACCCCTACCTGACCGGTGAACGAGGCAATGAGTGGCAGCAGTTGCGTGAGCGTATGCTTGGTGAAACGGTACAAGGCAATGATCTCACCCTCACGATCGATGCGGATCTTCAGGCTGCTGTAGCCGGAGCGCTGGGCGCTCGCACTGGCTCGGTAGTCGTGCTTGATCCACGGACCGGGGCAATCCTAGCCCTGGTGAGTTACCCGGGCTTCGATCCCCGTGGGCTCACCTTCGACCCAAGCGCCATGAGTTGGGAGGCCGAGAACCAGCGTCTGAGCCAATACTGGGATCAGTTGATGGCTGACGGTGCTCAGCAGCCGCTGCTCAACCGGGCAACCCAGGGGCTCTATCCACCTGGTTCGACCTACAAGACGGTGACCGCTATTGGGCTGCTTGAGCGTCCATCGATTGGTCAGGCCAACACGATTAGCTGTCCTGAGACCTACACACCGCAGGTGGGGGCGCCGCCAGTGGTAAATGCCCGACCGGGGCTTGGCGAACTGATTGGCGAGCCGGCGACGCTTGAGCGCGTCTACGCCTACTCTTGCAATACCGCATTTGCCCAGTATGCGGTACGCCTTGGTCCTGAACTGATGGAGGAGACCGCCGCACGGTTTGATATCCTACCGCCCCAGCGTGCGGGTGAGAGCTATCCGTCCTTCCGTGAGCTACCGACCGCGCAGAGTCTGCTCTACACCGAACCCGGTTTTCTCAACCTTCCCCATGCCTTAGCTGATACTGGCTATGGTCAGGGAGCGTTGCTCGTGACACCGCTCCAGATGGCACTCGTAACTGCAGCCATCGCGAATGATGGGGTCATGATGCAGCCCTACCTCGTACAGCGTATAAATCGCCCCGATGGTGGCGAGATCAGCCGCCACGAGCCACGGGCCATCCGTCGTGCCATGAGTGCGCGCAGTGCACGCCTAATGCGAGAGAACATGGCGGCGGTAGCACGTTACGGCTTTGGCAGCAGTGTTGATGACGTTACCCCACCGGGAGTCACCGTGGGTGGTAAGTCGGGTACCGCCGAGCATGTACCGGGTGCGCGCCCCCATGCCTGGTTTATTGCTCTTGCCCCGCTCGACAATCCGCGCTACGCTGTAGCGGTGATGGTTGAGGGTGGTGGCGAAGGGAGTGGGGCTGGTGCTGAACTCGCTGGTCGCGTACTCGCTGCAGCGTTCGCTAGTGAATAGAGCATACTTTTGATCCTGTTGTGCGGTACAATGGTAGGCCGGAGTTCTGCACGCCAAATGCTCCCGCTGACTCGTCTCATGCACGTCTCAATGGTATACCTGTTCGAGACACGCAGTGATTGGATAGTAGTAGCGAGACCGTATGATCGATGGGATACAGCTTCTTCGTCTCGTCCTGGCATGCGTGCTGATCGTCATGATCACCGCATGTACCCGGATTGATATGACGCCATCTACCACTTCCGATGGAACCTCGGTAGCGGTGGTATCGATCGGTACGATCGAGCCAGTTGCCACTGCTGCTGAGCAGTTATTGCCATCACCAACAACCACCCAGCCCTCACCCTTACCAACTGCGACCGGTACCACCCAGGTACCAGAGCCGACCCAGCCCGCACTCACGGTGGATGTGCGACGACAGATCTTCCAGGAGGTCTGGAGCATCGTTGATAAAAACTACCTCTACGCCGACTTTGGAGGGGTGGATTGGGCGGCAATACGTAGGGAGTTTGAGCCGCGTATTGCTCAGGCGACGAGTGATGAAGCCTTCTACCAGTTGATTGAGCTCATGGTGGATAGGTTAAACGACCACCACTCCCGTTTTATGCCCCCCCAGTTGGCCCAGCGCCAAGATGTGCTGAGCAGTGGACGTGAGGAGCAGGTTGGGATTGGGGTGATCACCCTAGACCGGGGTGACGGGTTGCTGTTGCGCCACGTCTTTCCCGATAGCCCAGCGGCGCGTGCTGGTTTGCGCCCTCGTGATCGCATCGTGAGCATCAATGGAATCTTCTACACCAATACGAGTCTCCAGGGGCCTGAGGGGAGCGAGGTACGCCTGACCGTCGTGCGTCCTGGCGAGAAGAGTCGCGATATTGTCCTCAATCGGGCGAACGTCGAGGGCAAGATTACGCCGCTGGCCCGTCGGTTGGCTGATGATATTGGGTATATCGCGATCACCACACTCTGGGTCAGCGACATGGATGTCCAGGTCAGTCGGGCCCTGGCCGATATCAGTGCCGCACGCCCGTTGCGTGGGCTTATCCTCGACCTGCGGAGCAACCCGGGTGGCTGGCGCACCGTCCTGACCGGGATCCTCAGCCACTTTACCAGTGGCGAGGTGGGGATGTTCACCAGTCGCCAGGGGAACACCGCTTTACGGATACCGACTGCAGCACAGACCAACTTGCATGGACTACCCCTGGTCGTACTTGTGGATGGTGGCACGGCATCGTACGCTGAGTTGATTGCGGCTGTGCTTCAGGATCGTGCCGGAGCTACCGTTATCGGTGTGCCGACAGCCGGGAACACGGAAACCATCTACTCGTACGAGTTGACCGGTGGTGCACGGCTCTGGGTGGCCCAGGAGGGCTTCCTCCTGCCTGATGGCCGTAACCTGGAGGGAGTTGGCGTTGCACCTGATCTGCAGGTCAGCGACGATTGGACCCGCTTTAGCGAGACGGACGATCCGGCAATTCGCTCAGCACTACCCCTGCTCATCCCCCATGCCGGTGGACGCTGAGGTTTCGGGGGTAATCCCAGGTTTGCGTGACTCGCGTACGGGAGGTGTGGAGGGCGAAGCCCTCCGCAAACAAACCAACCCAGCGAAACTGTTCACGTTTGGGGTAAGGTATGGTTCAGATCAGGGTGACTAGTTCCCAAGGAGACCGAGCTAGCGCTCGGTGATCCCAGGTTTGCGTGACTCGCGTACGGGAGGTGTGGAGGGCGAAGCCCTCCGCAAACAAACCAACCCAACCTTGATCCCGCCAGGGAGCAGGGAGAATAGTTACGAACACGAACTAGTTTGACTGATGCCAGCGATGCATTGCTCAACGCAACCTCTGTATAGCAGCGTATCCTAGACTACCACTCGAGCGGTAGATCTAAGGGGTGCGCAGCGTACGGCAGGGGCTTCTTGTCATGAACAAAAGTTCGTGTTATACTAGCACAAATATACGGGCCTGTCGTCCGTTGACAGCGCCCCTCCCCTATAGTAGAGTACACAAGGAGCAGC
>CAIWUD010000410.1 GCA_903915775.1 uncultured Chloroflexota bacterium
AGCTACAAGACCCGAACCCGGCTTTGGTGTCGCCCCGTAGATTCCAACACTCCTCTAATATGGCGCTAGTGTGCGTTATGCGAAAAGTCGTTACACTGGCAACAGATATTTCGCGCCCTCTGCGCACCCAACTTCTCTGAGGAGGATAAGCACAATGGCTAAGATTGTTGGTATTGATCTTGGTACGACGAACTCATGTGTCGCGATTATGGAGGGTGGTGACGCGGTCGTTATCCCCAATGCTGAAGGTAATCGCACTACGCCCTCGGTAGTGGCGTTTGCAAAGAATGGCGAGCGCCTTGTCGGTCAGACGGCGAAGCGTCAGGCAACGATCAACCCGGATAACACCCTCTTCTCGGTCAAGCGTCTCATCGGGCGTGACTATGACGAGACCACGACGGAGCGGGAGATTGTGCCCTACAAGGTGACGAAGGGGCCTCGCGGCGACGTGCGTATCAACGTGCCGCAGACTGCCCGCGACCACGCGCCACAAGAGATCTCGGCGATGGTGCTCCAGAAGCTCAAGGCTGATGCGGAGGCCTACCTGGGTGAGCCGATCACGCAGGCGGTGATTACGGTACCAGCCTACTTTAACGATAGCCAGCGCCAGGCCACGAAGGATGCCGGAAAGATTGCCGGCCTCGAGGTGCTGCGTATCATCAATGAGCCCACGGCAGCCGCACTGGCCTATGGCCTCGACAAGAAGAAGGATGAGACCATCCTGGTCTTCGACCTGGGCGGTGGCACCTTCGACGTCTCAGTTCTTGAAGTCGGTGATGGGATCGTGGAGGTGAAGTCGACGAGCGGCGACACCCACCTTGGTGGTGACGACTACGACGCTGCGGTGGTCGACTGGATCATCAACGAGTTCCGCAAGGATCAGGGCATCGATCTGAGCAAGGATCGCCAGGCCCTCCAGCGCCTCAAGGAGGCGGCAGAGAAGGCGAAGATGGAGCTCTCGAGCCTCACGGAGAGTGAGATTAACCTGCCCTTCATCACCGCTGACGCCTCGGGGCCGAAGCACCTGCAGATGCGCCTCAGCCGCGCAAAGTTCGAGCAGCTCACCGCCCACCTGACCGAGCGCCTGCGCAACCCGGTCACCCAGGCGCTGAGAGATGCAGGGCTCCAGCCCGCCCAGATTGACGAGGTCGTTCTGGTCGGTGGCTCGACCCGTATGCCGATCGTTCAGGAGCTCGTGCGGAAGATGACTGGTAAAGAGCCCAACAAGTCGGTGAACCCCGACGAGGTTGTGGCGGTGGGTGCGGCTATTCAGGCTGGAGTGCTCGGTGGCGATGTCAAGGGGGTAGTGCTCCTCGATGTCACGCCGCTCTCCCTTGGCGTCGAGACCCTTGGCGGGGTGATGACCAAGCTGATCGATCGCAATACGACGATCCCAACCCAGAAGAGCGAGATCTTCTCGACTGCAGCTGATGGGCAGACCGCTGTCGATATTCACATCCTGCAGGGCGAGCGCGAGATGGCCGGCGATAACATGACCCTTGGCCGCTTCCGCCTTGAGGGGATGCCTCCTGCACCACGTGGTGTGCCACAGGTCGAGGTGACCTTCGATATCGACGCGAACGGGATCCTCAACGTCAGTGCCCGTGATAAGGCCACTGGCAAAGAGCAGCGCATCACGATCACAGCCAGCACGAACCTCAATAAGGATGAGGTTGAGCGGATGGTTCGTGAGGCTCAGTCCCACGCCCAGGAGGATCGCGCCCGCCGCGAGCTGATCGAGCTGAAGAACCAGGCTGATAGCCTGATCTACCAGACTGAGAAGTCCATCACGGAACTGGGTGACAAGATCGACAGCATCGAGAAGGGTCGCATCGAAGGGCTCATCAGCGATCTGCGCGATGCCGTGGCCAAGGAGCAGAAGGATCGCATCACCAGCCTGATGAACGATCTTCAGCAGGCGATGTTCAAAGTCTCGCAGGGTGCCTACAGTGAGGGCGCTCCCCAGGGCCAGCCCGGTAGCCCTGCACGGAAGCCGGATGATGGCGTCGTCGAGGGTGAGTATACGGTTGAGTAGCAAAAGGGAGTGGAGGGCACAAGCCCTCCACTCTTTCTCTATAACAGCCCTGATTACGCCAGATCATTACCCTGGCGCAGCCGACACGAAACCATGTCTGTACGTCTTCACCCCTCTCCTGGAGCGAGGGCGTCTCGCCCTCGTGGTGACCTCCGTAAGGGCTAATGCCTCTCCTGGAGCGAGGGCGTCTCGCCCTCGTGGTGACCTCCGTAAGGGCAAATACCTCTCCTGGAGCGAGGGCGTCTCGTCCTCGTGGTGACCTCCGTAAGGGCAACCCCCTGTGGTTGCCCTACTGTTTTGGCTTGCCCCAACGATGGACAGAGTTACCCACGCCTACGTAGAAGAGAGCTCCTATGCCAGCTGTATGGCTGCTTCCCGAATACCTCGAACGCAAACAGGCGCTCACCGATGCCTACCGTGCACAACTCAGTAGCCCCGATGCGGCACCAGTCCCGCTGCGTGCCACCGTCCAGGTAGCAGCAGGAACGGGGGTGCGTATGGCGCGTATCCGTGAGCATACGGTCATCACTGATGCGGGGGCAGCACTGGGTGGCTACGGCCTTGGGCCCACCGCCCCCGAGTTGCTCCTCGCTGCCCTGGCCAGCTGCCTGGCCCACTCGGCACTCCTCGTTGCTGCGGATCACCAGATCCCCCTCGAACAGCTGGAGGTCGAGGTAAGCGGACAGATCGACTATCGCGGTACCCTCGCCGTGAGTGATGCTGTCCCGATTCCCCCAACTAATATCGCCTACACCTTGCGCTTCGGCGGGACGATCAGTGACGAGGCGGTTGCCCGTATTGAGACTGATGTCGCCCGCCTCTGTCCGGTGCTGCTTGCGCTTACTCGTCCTACGTCGGTCAGCGGGTCTGCTGAACGGATGTAGTTGTCGCCATAGCCATCCTTCGTTACCGGAGAACTACAAGGAGAGTACGCCATGTGTCCACCCAATGCCCGTGCTAGCATGCAGTGCCCCGATGTCAGCCGTCGTAGTCTGCTCAAGTTTGGCCTTGGAGCTGCGGCTGCCGCCCTGGCTCTACCGCTCAACGCTGCTCAGGCTGCGACCGTACGCCGTACGAGTTTCAGTAGTGTGGCCGATCTGACCCACGTCCTCGGCCCAGGCTTCCCGCTCTTCCCTGGTGCTGCGCCCTTCCAGATTACTCAGGCGGTCGCCCACGACAAGGATGGCTACTACGGGAGCATGCTCAACTATTGGGAGCATTCGGGTACCCACATGGACGCGCCCGTCCACTTTGCGAGCAATGGCCTCTTTGTGGATCAGCTTGCGGTCGAAAATCTCGTGGTGCCGGCAGCGGTGATCAATATTACCGCCAAGGTTGAGCGCGATCCTGATGCCGTCGTCACCCCCGACGATATCATGGCCTGGGAGCGGCGCTACGGGCGGCTCCCTGACAATGCTGCCGTGCTCATGGCGAGCGGTTGGGGTGCCCGCGCTGGATCGGTCCAGGCCTTCCGCAATACCGACTCGAGCGGGGTGATGCACTTCCCCGGCTTCGGGAAGGCGGCCATCGACTTCCTGCTGACCGAGCGGCGTATCTCCGGGATTGGTGTCGATACGCTCAGCCTCGACCATGGCCCCTCGGCCGACTTCGCTGTCCACTACACCCTGCTCTCCACCAATCGCTGGGGCCTTGAGAATGTCGCCAACCTGGAGGCCATCCCGCCCAGCGGTGCGTCGATCTTCGTTGGTGCACCCAAGATCGCCGCTGGCTCAGGTGGCCCGACACGAATCATGGCGGTCTGGTAGGCTTTTTCCGTAGGCCTCGCCCTAATCGGGGATCACCGAGCGCCTGCTCAGTCTCCTTGGGAACGGCTCCTGCCGATCTGAACTGCGTCTGACCCCAACAGTGAACGGGTATGTTCGGTTGATCCGTCGCAACGGGTCAACCGTTTTTTTGTTCTTTTTTCACCACTAGCGGGTAGATTTTCTCTACCAGGCCTCCCTTCCAGCTTAGGTACAATAGAGGTACGTATCTGCTGACAACTCGGCCCCACGGTCGTCGCGAGCTCATGATCTCCAGGTAGGGAGAGGGGAGACTCGCGCCATCCGATACAGGAGGAGAGCGATGTTAGAGCAGAGAGCCGTGGGATCCTCCGAAAACCCCTCCGAAAACCCCACATGGCCCGGTGAAGTTGCCATCCTCGACTGGATCGACTCTTGGCAGGCTGTTCACGATGATCTGAACCAACTCCTCGCAGCCTATGCCCAGGCCGATTCGGGCCACGACACATCGAGCTTCCAACCCCTGATTGAGCAGATCAACTCCTCCATGCGCCTCTTGCGCCACCGCGTCTGCTGGTTGCGCAACTATCTGACCCATACGGGCGATCTG
>CAIWUD010000411.1 GCA_903915775.1 uncultured Chloroflexota bacterium
CACCGTAGCACCATCAAAGATGACATCAACTTCCATAAGATCCTGATCGAGTCGACCCAGAACCAGATGCTCATCGGTATGATCCCTCTCCTGACGGAGCACTTCCGACTCAGTGTCCTTCACCGTCCAACAGCTATTTTTCGTAATCCTGACCGCATTGTGGGCGAACATCAGCGTATCATCACCGCACTACGCGCACGCGATCCTTCAGCGGCACGAGTAGCCCTGATCGAGCATCTCCACCTGCCGGACATCATGTCCTGATGCTCAACCTAGTTGCAGGCAGGTTGCCTCCAGCAAGGTCTGGGAGTACGGGAGGTGTGGAGGGCTTTACCCTCCACACACCTCAACCGAGCCTTAGGAGCACCAAACTGTCCAGCAGGCACAGCCGACAGTGAACCATCTCTCGCCGCGCAACCTTGTCATAGACCATAAGCTCCAGAGAGGGAGAAGCACATGATTCGGGGCATTCTACCAGCACTGCTTACGCCACTATCCGACGATGGCACACATGTCAACCACGAAGCGCTCCAACAACTCGTTACCTTCCAGCTTGAGCGCGGAGTTGATGGCTTCTTCGTCTGTGGTGGAAGTGGTGAGGGGCTGCTCCTCTCCGTTGAGGAGCGGAATGCTATTCTTGCCGATGTCATTGCTATCGCCCGCGGTCGTGCCACAATCATCGCCCACATCGGAGCTATCGATACCGCAACTGCACAGCGCCTTGCAGCTCATGCCGCCGAACTGGGTGCCGACGCCATTGCTGCAGTACCGCCGATCTACTTTCGTGTGGACGATCAGGCCCTGGTTGAGCACTACCGCATGATTGCCGATGCTGCCGGTAACCTCCCCCTGATGCCCTACAACATCCCCTCGGCAACGGGTGTGGAGATCAATGCCCGCATCATGGAGCGGCTCCTCGAAATCCCGACGATCAGTGGGATCAAATACTCCTCCTACAACCTCTACGACATGCGGAACATCATCGAACTGGATCCCGAGCGGATCAGCATGCTCTCTGGCTTCGATGAGGTCTGTGTGCCCGGATTGCTCATGGGCGCTCATGGCGTGATCGGGAGCACCTACAACGTCATGCCTGCCACCTTCGCAGCGATCTATAAGAGCGTGCGGGCGGGTGACCTCGCCACGGCGCAGGAGCTCCAGTACCGTGCGAACCGTGTGATTAAAGGCCTGATCTCGGTGCCCCTGATCGCCGGTCTCAAGGCCGTGCTCACCTCCTGGGGCATCCCGTGCGGTGGTCCACGCCGCCCACAGCGTCCCCTCTCCGCTGAAGAGCGTGCTCGCTTGCTGAACGCCGTTGCAGCAGTTGGCCTCGAGCAGCTTGAAGAGGACGCACTCCAAATCCTGGCGCAGCCTCTCGTCCCAGCAGTGGGGGCGTGAGGCCTGGTAGATACCTTATACGGCGACACGGCACGCCACCCTGTGCTGCGAGGGAATTGCTCGGGAGGACATAGCCCTCCCAAACCTGCCCATTTGCACGATAGTCAACTCTCTGTCTCCCCCGTGAGGCTCACGTGCGCAGCGCGCTTACAACAATTGGGCAGCGAGTCGAGCGTTGGCTGCTTCCAGGCTTCCCTGAAAGCCTGCGCTCCAACATCCGCACCGAGGCGTTTGCATCGATCGTCTTTGGTATCTTCTACGCAGCGATCGTCGGTTTCCTCCCCGTGGTTCTTCGCCGCCTCGGTGCCTCGACCGATCTCCTCGCCCTCTACCTGGCCCAGACCTACCTTGGTACCATCCTCACCCCTCTCAGCATCAGAGTCATGCGTGGGCAGAGCCCCAAACGCTTCCTGATCATCTTCTGGTTACTGGCGCGAGGTAGTCTCATCCTGACAGCGATCGTCAACCAGGCCGAGTGGCTCCTCCTTCTTACTGCCCTCTTCTGGATGTTCGAGCTCTTTCCAAGCCCAGCCTACGCCCGCATCCTGCAAGTCATCTACCCTAATCCTTACCGTGGGCGCTCACTCTCCGTCGTACGTACGAGCATGCTCGTCTCGATGCTGCTGATGACGCCAATTGTCGGTTGGGCCCTCGATGCGTATGGCCATCGTGTCGTCTTACCAGTTGCCGCAATCTTTGGAATCATGTCGGCACTCATCTTTGGGGGTCTACAGGTTGACGAGAAGAACCTTCCTCCCCTATCAGCACAGGCGGGGAGGGGTATCTGGAGCATCCTCAAGACCGATCCGCGCTTCACCCTCTACATCCTCTCCCTGACGCTTTACGGTCTTGGCCTCCTGGTAGGTGCACCCTTCTTCGCTATCATTCAGGTCGACCGCCTCCAACTCTCTTATACCACGATCGGGATGCTCAATCTGGTCCAATCGATCACCTGGCTGATCAGTACGCCGGTCTGGGGCCGATGGCTCGATCGGCGCGGTGGCCTCTGGGTCATCCAGATCAACCTCGGCATTGCAGTCATCTTGCCACTCAGCTACGTCTGGGCTACCAACGCATGGATGCTCCTCCCCGCCTTTATCGTCAGTGGGATCATCTCGGCTGGTATTGAGATGGGCGTGTTGACTACTGGTATCGACCTCGCGAAGAAGGATCGGGTTGCCGAATACTCTGCACTCCAATCGGTCATCATCGGCATCCGCGGCATGGTTGGGCCATTTCTCGGAAGTGCTCTAGTCTATGCCGGACTCTCCTTGCCAACCATCTTTGGGATTGGCGCCATCTTAATGATCCTCGGCTGGTTGTCACTCTTCGCCCTACCACTCCTCGCACGCACCAACATCCACGACTCGTCTGAACTCCCGCCAAGGCATGTTTCAAACGAGCTTGACCATCCTACAGGGGTGGGGGAGGGCTCAGCCCTGGTACCGCCAGAAGGTCAGGCTGGCACGGACGACGTTGAAACACCCCGAAAGAAGTGAGTAGATTCATGCGTTACCGCACCCTTGGAAGAACTGGTCTCAACGTTTCGGCGCTGGCCCTCGGCACGGTTGAACTCGGTCTTGACTATGGCATCGCTGTTCCAGGTGAGTTTGGGCGTCCTGCAGAGGCCGATGCGATCCGCCTGGTCCATGCTGCCATCGACGCAGGCATAAACTTCATTGATACGGCCCGGGCGTATGGTTCGAGCGAAGAGGTTGTTGGCAAAGCCCTCCGTGATCGGCGCCAACAGGTCGTGCTTGCCTCCAAAGTTCGCCATGTCCTCCCCAGTGATGGATCACCACTCAGTGATGCGGCCCTGCGCGACCAACTCCACCAATCGCTCGACGAAAGTTTACGTCAACTCCAAACCGACTACCTCGATATCTGGCAGATCCACCATGTGGATGCCCCCCTGCTCAGCCAGATCGCCGTGGTTGCGGAGCTCTTTGCAGAGGTGCGTGCCGCGGGGAAGGTGCGCTTCTTCGGTGGATCAACCTACGGGGCCGAGCTCCCCTTGGCCGCATTGGGCGCCGATCTCTTCGATATGCTCCAGGTCACCTATTCAGTCCTCGATCAGCGCCTCGTTGACCATGTCTTCCCGGCGGCTGCGCAGAAGGGTGTAGGCATTCTGGTACGCTCCATTCTGCTCAAGGGCGCCCTGACCGAGCGTGCCGATTATCTCCCCGAACATCTCGCACCCCTGCGCGAGCGCTCACGCCGCTTCCGCGAACTGGTACAAGCCTCAGGCCTGAAGATGAACCCGGTTCAGGCGGCTATCGCTTTTGGCCTCGCCCAGCCATTCATCCACTCGGTACTAGTTGGTGTACGGAGCGAGTGGGAGCTCCAGGAGGATCTGGGTGCACTTGATGTGACGCTCCCCGCAGATCTCTTGCACCAACTCCAGGCCCTCCGCCTCGATGACGAAGATCTGCTCAATCCCTCTACCTGGGGCATTCCGTAGTGACACTGGCGCGGCCAAAGTTTCTATAGTAACCATCTGCGGCACCGCCGCACGCATATCTACACATGAAGGAGCGAACCTTGCGAACCAATCGAGTCCTTGCCAAACTACGCCAGAATAAGCTGGCCCTCGTGACGACCGTTACGCCCTACGCCTCAGCCAAACTCACCGAGATGATCGGCATGCTCGATTTTGACTGCGTCTGGATCGACATGGAGCACCAAGACTACAGCTACGATCATCTGTTTGATATGGCTCTGGGCTGCAGAGCCGGTGGTGTTGAACCGATGGCCCGCATTCGTAAAGGTGACTACTGGACCTACTCGCGCCCGTTCGAGGCTGGTGCAACCGGGATCATGGTGCCCCACTGTTGTAGTGCTGCCGAGGCTGAGCAGATTGTACGCTACTCGCGCTTCGCCCCCATGGGCATGCGTGGCATCGACGGCGTTGAGGTCTCTGCAGACTATGGCATGGCCCCGACCCTGGAGTATATGGCCCACGCGAATCGTGAGACCTTTGTCTGTGTCCAGATCGAAGATCGCGAGGCGGTTGAGAATGTCGATGAGATCGC
>CAIWUD010000412.1 GCA_903915775.1 uncultured Chloroflexota bacterium
AGGTCGGTTGTAGGACCGGTGATCAGCTTGGTTGGTTTGTAGGCGGGAAGGTTCTGAATGTGGGTTTTGAATCTCATTGCTTGTGAGCTCTCGATTGGTTGTGGAGTGAATCTCATGCTGTGATTTCGGCTGCGCCAACGTGACTGTTTGGCGACACAAAGGCTGGGTTGGTCTCTTTTGTGGAGGGCTACGCCCTCCACACCTTCCGTAAGCGTGTCAAGTGAAGGGCTACGCCCCCTACACCCCCTGTGAGATGGCTGTGGGCTTTGGGTATCTCATACGCTCATCCGGTATCGTAGGAGCCCTCATCCTCCAGGGGCAGACTAAAAGCGAACGTACTTCCGACACCCTCAACACTCTCAACCCAGATGGTCCCACCGTGCATCTGGACAAACTGGCGGCTGAGGTAGAGGCCCAACCCCAGGCCCTCAGCGCGTCGGACGCGGGCACGGTAGTAGCGCTGGAAGAGGCGTGCCTGCTGCGCGGGCGGAATCCCAGCACCCTCATCGTGCACACTGATCACGACAACTGGATGGGTAGAGGGGTGTGTCTCGGATGGAGCCTCGGTACTACAGTGCAGCCGCACGGTGATGCTACTCTCGGGTGCGGTGTACTTGATCGCGTTGCTGATAAGGTTGGTCAGCACCTGGCGAATGCGTAGGGGGTCACAGGTGACGATGAGTCGCTCTTCTGCTGAATCGAGGGTAAGGGTACGACTACCTGCTGCAGGGCGTTGCTGATCGAGTACCTGATGGACCAGGCTGACCAGATTCACACGCTGCATCTGGAGATCAAGTTGACCGGCATCGAGGCGCGAGAGGTCAAGGAGATTATCAACCATACGGAGCATATGGCTGACCTGCTGCGTGAGGATAGTGAGCCCCTGGAGATCGCGTGGATCGCTCTCATCGCGCTGCTGCTCCCTGCGGAGCAGGAGGTCGGCATAGCTGCGCACTGCGGCAAGTGGGCTACGCAGTTCGTGGGCAGCAACGGCGAGAAACTCGTCTTTGGCCCGTTCCAACTTCTGGCTTGCGGTAATATCGCGGAAGACCACCACGGCACCTTCAATCGTCCCATCGTCGGCGTGGGCAGGTGCACCGGAGAAGCTCATAACCGTCTCATCGCCACTAGCACCACGCACAATCAGGCGGTAGTCTTGGAACAGTTCACCGGTGAGCGCACGGGTAAAGGGGAGTTGCTCAAGGCTGAGTGGTCCCCCCTCGAGGTCGCGCATACGGTAGAAGTCAGACATCTCGCCGAGGGGCTGTTCAAAGGGGAGCGATTCGAGGCGTAGCAGGCGCAGAGCAGCCTCATTCGCGAGGGTAAGCCGTCCGTGGGCATCGCAGAGCAGCACGCCCTCGGCAATGGAGGTCACGACCGTATTGAGCTTGCGTCGTTCACTGGTTGTGTCGGCGTAGAGGCGCACATTAGCGATGGCGAAGCCGACCTGGTTACAGATGGGCATCAGCAGGTCACGATCGGCGTGTAGCGTCAAATCGCTCTGCCCGTAGAGAGCCAGAACACCAGCCACCGTACCACCGGCGAGCAGTGGCATGTAGGTGGCGTGAGTCAGGCCAGTAGTGATGAAGAGGCCCTCACCACGCTCCTCAAGGAGTGGGCGCTGGACAGGTTGGCCATAGTGGACCACTTCAGCGCAGGGTGATCGGGAGACCGGCAGCGTGGCGAGGAGTTCAGGGGCGCCTAGGGGGAGATTGCGATGAGCGGCCAGGGTGAGTTGATCGTACAGCGGCTCGAGGAGCAGGAGGGCTCCAGAGGCGCCGGGGATCAGGTCGATGACAACGGAGAGGACACTCTGCACTAGATCGTTGAGATCGGTAGCGGTGGAGATTGCCGTAACCACGGCATCAAAGGCTTTCAGGCGGGTGGCGCTACGTTGTGCGGCGAGGTGGAGTTGGGCATTGGTGATTGCCTGAGCCGTGAGGTCGGCAAAGGCCTGGAGCATCGGTAGATCGCGCCGGGCCAGGGGGGGCCACGACGGGTTGAGCTCCCGGCTATCCAAGCTGATCAGTTCGAGTACACCAATGGTCTCACCTCCTACGCGGAGCGGCAGGATCGCGACAGTCAACTGAGTCGGCAGCTGATCATGCAGCTGTTGGAAGGCGATCTCATTCGTACTGCTCATCAGCGCGGCGGTGGCTCGGTACCCATCGACCGTCTCGACCAGTTGGGGTTCGCCAGTAAGGAGGGCACGACCAGCCAAACCCTCACCTGGACGCAACTGGCAGGCAGAGAGATTCTGGAGCGCGGCAGGGGTTAGGGGTAGACCAAAGAGTGCACGGGGGCTCAGTCGGCGCTGCTGGTCGAGCCAGAGCATACCGGCCTGGACTGAAGGCATGGCCGCTACGAGGCTTGGGATGAGCGCAGCGATCATCTCGTGCGGATCGAGGATTGAGACAAGGTGAGCAGAGAGCTTGAGCAGACGCAGTAGCTGCGCCGAGGTGGATGGTCGACGGCGCACACGCCTTACGCGATCCTGCTGACTGGTCTGCTGATGCTCAGTCATGGTTCAGGTTCCTCGCCACGCATCCAGGCCACGGCCCGACGAACACCCTCAGCAAGGGGGGTGCGGGGTTGATAGCCGAGCAGATCGCGTGCGAGGGCGATATCAGCGACATAGTAGCTGACTTCACCGGGGCGTTTGGCTGGAGCAACGATAATTTCAGGTTGGCGATTGAGCGCAGCGCCAATCAGTTCAGCCATGCGTACGAGTGAGTTCCCTTGACCATACGCTAGGTTGATCGTACGGTTGCGTACTTCGCCTGCCAGAAGACGGTTGATACCGGCCACGACGCCATCAATGCAGTCATCGATATAGGTAAAATCGAGTACCTTCTCACGACCATAAACGGTAACTGGCTCGCCATGGCTAATGTTGCGGATGAAGAGTGGGATCACCCGCTCCATGCGTTCGAGATCGTTATCGTAGCGTCCGTAGACGTTTGAGAAGCGGAAGACTAGGTAGGAAAGACCGTAGCAGCGAGCGTATGCGTAGACGAGCGCCTCACCAGCGATCTTCGAGGCTGAATAGGGGCTTTCGGTGTAACTAAAGTCGGCTTTCGACTCCTCGGTGAGGTAACGTTGAATATCACCGTAGACCTCTCGTGAGGATGAGAAGATGATTGGCAGCTGGTTGATGCGACAGAACTCGAGTACGTTAAAGGTCAGGGTAATATTCTCAAGGGCGCGATGGGGTTGCTCGACCAGTTCGAAGACCTTTGCGTTTGCGGCAAAGTGAACCACAATGTCGGATGGTGGGTAGGGTGCACCACCGATGCCACCACGAAACTCCTGCTGGGGTGTTGCGAGATCTTGGAGGAGGGTGGGGAACGCATCGGTCCAGGGATTTACACGACGATCGACGCCGAATACCGTGTGGCCATCGGCGAGGAGGCGTAGGGCAAGGTTCGTGCCAATTTGTCCGCTCGATCCCGTAATAAGTACGCGCATAGGTAGACTAGAGATGACGCTTCACCACCTGCTATAAGTATAGCAGGTCTCACCCAGACTATTGGTGGAGGGAACTGTTCACGTTTCCCCTGGCGGGACCAGGGCTGGGTTGGAGTTTCTTGTGGAGGGCGAAGCCCTCCACACCTCCCACACGCTGGTCACGCGAACTTGGGATCACTGAGCGCCCGTTCTGCACCCCGCCTCTCCACTTTTGGTGGGTGTGGTATGCTACCGATATGGTTACCGCTTCTGTCTACGCCGAGGCCGCATGGTCCCGACAAAACTTACGCTCAGCAACTTCATGTGCTATCGTGCCGATGGCTCTGCTGTTGGCCCACCGACCCTCGATTTCGACAAACTTCACGTTATTTGTCTCACTGGTGAAAATGGTGCCGGGAAGTCGGCCCTGCTCGATGCGATCACCTGGGCCCTCTGGGGCAAGGCTCGGGTGAGGGATGATGATGATTTGATCGCCCAGGGTCAGGCAGAGATGAGCGTTGAGCTTGAGTTTCTGCTTGGTGAACAGCACTACCGGGTGAGCCGGCGACGCCAGCGCGGCGGTACCGGAAAACGGGGTGGTCAGACCAGTGGGAAGAGTCAGCTCGACCTCCAGGTGCTGCACGGCGAACGCTGGCGCCCGATTGCCGAGACAAGCCTGAGTGAGACGCAGAGTCTGCTCAACGGACTGCTCCGCATGTCCTACGAGACCTTCACTAATGCCTCCTTTCTCCTCCAGGGGCAGGCTGACACCTTTACGAAAAGTACCCCAGCTGATCGTAAAAAGATCCTCGCCGAGATTCTCGATCTGGGTGAGTATGAACTTCTGGCGCAGCAGGCCCGCGATCAGGTACGGGGGCTGAATGATCAACTGATAGGGCTGCGTGGGGCGATCGAGCAGTTGCAGCGCCAGGCAGAGGGGTTAGACCTCTGGCGAGCCATGTTGGCGCAGGCCGAGTTGACAGTGCAGACCCAAGATGCTGCGTATACCCAGGTTGAGGCTGACCGCTCCGCTACTGAGCGCCTGCTCGGCGAACTCTCCCTGAAGGCCAGTCGGCGCAGAGAGTCGCTGCGTACACTCGAGCAGCTACGCGCCGCTATGGCTGCACGTGAGGGTGAACTGAACGAGCTCCGTGCGGCGATCAGTACGTACGAGGCACTCCTCGCCCGTCGCGAAGCGATCCTCGCTGGCTTAGCACAGCTCGCAGCGGCGCGTACCGAGCAGGCTCACATCGAGCATTTGCGAGAGCAGCATCAGCAGTTGATAGCGGAGCGTAGCGAGTTGCAAGGTGAACTGCGTGCGGCCAAGGCCGAGGTGCGCACCGATCTGCTGATCGCCCAGCAGCAGCGCGACACCCTCCAGGCGACTGCGCTGCGCCAGCAGGAGTTGCGTGCGGAGGTAGAGCGGCTTGGCGCACGCATCGATGCCCTGCAGCCCATCGCTGAACGGCGCTTCCAGGCCTTGACTGAGCGCCAGGAGCTTGACGCTCGTCTGACGCAGCTCCAGAATCTACGCCTCCAGCGCAGCGATCTTGTCGCTCGTATCGAGCGGAGCCAGGCGGCCCTGAGCAGTGCTCGTGCTGAGCAGGGTCGGCTCATCGAGCGTCTTGAACGGCAGTTGGCCGATGAGCCCACCTGGCGCCAGAAGCTGCTGGAGGCACGTAGTGCCGACCAGCAGCTCGACAGTCTGGAGCAACAACTCGCCGAGTTGCGCATCCAGGCACAGGATGCACGTGATCACCTGGCCGATCTGAAGGCGACGGCCCAGGGCATTCGGGCAGAGGTTGGTAAGCTTGAGCGTGCCCGTGCTCTGCTCGGTAGTGAGCTCTCGGTCTGTCCCGTCTGTCGGAGTGATCTGGGTGTCGAGGGGCTTGCCAGTGTGCAAGCCCACTACGACCGTGACATGGCGCTGCTCCAAGAGCGCGCTGCTACCACCCAGGAGTTTGTGCAGCAGCAGGAGAGTCGGCTGCAGGAGTTGCACTCTGCCATAATCCAGCGCGAGCAGGCTCTCCCTGCCCTGCGCGTCGCTGCGGCGAGTGGCGAGAGTCTCGAGACTCAGTTGGGGCATGTTGTTGCTTGGCGTGATGAGTTGGAGCATGCACGCAGCAGCTACGCAGAGCTTGATCAGCAGCTTGCTACCCGTAGCTTTGAGCCCGCTGCCCAGGCTGAGCTCAGTGCGGTCGATCAACAGTTGGCCCTCCTGGGTGCTCAGGCCGAGTTGGAGCGTGCACGCCGAACCCTGGATGAGCGTGTCAGCGGACTTGAGGCTCAACTGAGCGAACAGGCGCGGCTCGAAGCAACCCTTGAGGCACGGCGTAGAGATCTGGCCGCGGCTGAGCAGGCTGCCCTTGCCTTGGAGCAGTTGGAGGTGACGCTCCATGCCCTTGAACTACGGCTAGAGAGTGGGGATTTTGCCCATGCGATCCGACAGCGTGGGCGTGCCGTAGAGGCAGCTATAGCTGAGTTGGGCTACAGCGATTCTGCCCGTGAGCTCGCCGCCACCGCGCTGCGTGATCTGCTACACTGGGAACAGAAGGAGCGAGAGCTCCTCCTGGCTGATGTGCGACTGGGTGATGCGCGGCGTCGACAGGAGCAGGGTGAGGAGCTCCAACAGCGCGATACGACCAACCAGGGGCAGTTGAGTCAGGAGGTGACCCTGCTCGAGCACGAGCTCCGCGATCTACCGCGGGTTCAGGCGCGAGTGGCGGAGTTGCAATCAGCCCTGGGCGAGGCTCGTCGTCGCCTTGAGGTGGCGAGGAACGATCGGGCTGAAAAATCAGCCCATGTGAGCCGTGCTGAGTACGCTGCCCAGGAGGTAGAGCGGCACCGTGGTGAAGAGCGCCGTTTGATGGAGCGCCAGAGCCTCTTTACTGAACTGGCCGAAGCCTTTGGACGGAAGGGTGTCCAGGCGATGTTGATTGAGACGGCTATTCCGCAGATCGAAGATGAAGCTAATCGGATCCTTGGGCGCATGACCGATGGTCAGATGCATGTCAGCTTTGAGATGCAGCGCGATTCGAAGAAGGGTGAGACGATCGAGACTCTGGAGATCAGGATCGCCGACACTATCGGTACGCGTATTTACGATGCCTTTAGTGGTGGTGAGGCGATGCGCGTCAACTTCGCTATTCGCATCGCACTCTCACGCCTACTCGCCCGTCGTGCTGGTGCTCGTCTGGAGACGCTGGTGATTGATGAGGGCTTCGGTACCCTTGACAGCCTCGGGCGTGAGCGTATGGTCGAGGCGATTACGAGTGTCCAGGGCGATTTCCGTAGGATTGTGGTGATCACCCATATTGAGGAGCTCAAAGATCGCTTTCCGGTTCAGATTGAGATTATCAAGAGTGCTGCTGGATCGCGCTGGGAGTTGCGCTAGGGCGAGGTTTTGCATACTGTCCGTTGGGTATGGTTCAAACCTGCTCGACCATTGTACAATACGAGGTCTCCTGATCACGATGAAACGAACGACGATACTCATGGTGGGCGGTCTGCTCACCCTCCTTATCGCCATTGCCGCCGTTCTGCTCTTTCGGCCCAGCGCCGCACCAAGTGGTGCGATGACCGCTATCCCTCTGGCAGAGCCGACCGCGGTGGTACAGCCGACCGCGGTGGTACAGCCGACCGCGGTGGTACAGCCGACCGCGGTGGTACAGCCGACCGCGGTGGTACAGCCGACCGCGGTGGTACAGCCGACCGCGGTGGTACAATCTGAAGCGCAGACGTTTGAAATTGTGAGTAGTGAGTCGGAGGCACGCTTCTCGATCGATGAAGTGCTCCGTGGTGCGCCCATCACCGTGGTAGGGACGAGTGACCAGATCAGTGGGCAGATCGCAGTCGATCCGGCCAACCCATCCCAGAGTAGGATCGGCGTGATCCAGATCAATGCACGTGCCCTGGTCACTGACAACGAGTTTCGCAATCGCGCCATCAGGAATGCGATCCTCGAAACCGATCGCTACGAATATATCAGCTTTGCGCCTACCCAGATCAGTGGCATGCCCGAGCGTGTTGAGGTTGGGCAGAGCTTCAGCTTCCAGGTTCTGGGCGACCTCACGATCCGCACGGTCACCCGCCCGGTCACGTTCGATCTACGCGTAACTGCGACTAGCAACGACACCATCTCCGGGATCGCCACAACCAGAGTGCTCTACCGCGACTTTGCGTTGAGAATCCCCGAGGTACCCTCAGTCGATCTGGTTGCTGATGAGGTGGGTCTAGAGCTAGAGTTTGTTGCCCGTAGCAGGTAGAGGGGGAGGGTTATATGCAACAGGCATGGTGGCAGCGCCTAGCCGCTGCCATAGAGCGGGAGTACGATCGGCGCATTCGTGTTGCGAGCCGCGTTGAGCGTTATGGAGTACATGCCCATGGGGAGGAGGAGGAGGAGGAGCAGGCGGAGATCGTGAATGTGCCGAAGGGCACCCCTGTGCGGCGCTCCGGTCGTCCCCCTGCGTAGATCAGAGCCGTACGTGGCGTGGGAAGACGCGCTGCTTCTCCGCGGCGATAATGGCGCAGATCTGGCTCACCGCATCATCGAGGTGGCCTTCGCGATTGATCACCACATAGTCAAACTGGCCAACCCGCTCCAGTTCACTGGCAGCTACGGCTAAACGTGCATCAATTTCGGCCCGGCTCTCCGTATGGCGGTTGCTGAGGCGCCGTTCGAGCTCATCGGGAGAGGCGGGGGCAAGGAAGATAAAGATTGCCTCGGGGGCGATCCGTTGAACCGTTGCCGCGCCATCGACGTTGAGACGCAGCACCACATCGCGTCCACTAGCCATGGCCTCACGCACCTCAAACTTGGGAATGCCCTTATACTGACCATAGACCATGGCCCACTCGAGGAACTCCTCATTCTGGATCATCGCTTCGAAGCGTTCGACACTCACAAAGTGGTAGTCAAACCCATCAACCTCACCTGGCCGGATCGCCCGGCTTGTGGCGGTCACCACGAAGTGGAAGGGAAAGTTCAGTTCACGCATCCGATTCAGCACCGAATCCTTCCCCACCCCTGAAGGGCCCGAGATGACGATCAGGAGTGGTGGTGGTGCCTGGCCATCCAGGAGTGGATTGTGAGTCGGTCTATCCATTGTATGGTTCAACATGTACTTTGATGCGTTGACGCTCGCTGCGGTTACTGAGGAGCTACGGGAGACCATTCTAGGTGGGCGTATTCAGCGTGTACTACTCACTGGGCCACTCAGTATTGGTCTCGAGGTCTACGCCCACGGTCGTCGACACCAACTCATTGCGTCGGCCCATCCGCAACTGGCCCGTGTTCACCTTATGCGGACCCGGCTCTCACGTGGTGTTGAGCAGCCAACACCACTCCTCCTCTTGATGCGAAAATATCTGTTGGGCGGGCGGATTGAGGAGATAGAACAGCCGCCCTTCGAGCGAATACTTCTGCTCAGTATAGTCAAAGCCTTCGATATACGCAACAGCGGCCCCGAGCAGGACGCGGACGATCTGCAACGAGACGATGACGAGGAGCCACCAGAGTCCTCTTGGTCGTCTCCGGAGTTGCTCTACTCTACCTTGGTGATCGAACCGCAGGATCGGCGGAGCAACATCATTCTTGTGGATGCGGATGACCGCATCCTCGACAGCATCAAGCGGGTCACCCCACGTATGAGTAGTCGGATCGTGTTACCGCGCCATAGCTACACCTCTCCGCCGCCCCTCGAGCGGCGCGATCCCACCCGTGCTACTGCAGCCGAGATCGCGGATCTGGCTGGGACGGGTGCCACGGATCTGGGGCGAGCCCTTGTGGCAACCTACCGTGCGGTTTCGCCGCAGATCGCCCGCGAGGTGATCTTTCGTGCCCTCGGACGTGAGCAGGCCAAGCTCAACGAACTGCTACCTGCCTACACGATCGCGGCTCGGCTGCGTGAGCTCTTCACCCTACCACCAACCCCCTGTCTGGTGAATGATCAGGGCGTACCAACCGCCTACGCACCCTATGCGCTGACTCATCTGGCCGGGGTTCAGGCTGTGGGAGGGATGAGTGACGTCCTGGAGCAGTTCTACGCTGCCCGTGAGACCCTGACCGAACATCGGCAGCGGCGTGACGCGCTGGAGCAGCAGTTGGAGGCAACCCGTGCGCGCATCCAGCGCCAGCACGAGCAGATTGCCGGTGAGTTGGCCCGGGCTGCCGAGCTTGAGCAGTTGCGCTGGGAGGGCGAGATGCTCTTCGCCTTCATGCATAGCCTGCAGCCTGGCCAGAGCAGCCTGCATATTGATGGGCAGACAATTAGCCTGGATGCGCACCGCTCACCGGTGGAGCAGGCCCAGGAGCGCTTTCGGCGCTATGAGAAGGCGAAGAGTGCCCAGGCTGGGCTACCTGAGCGGCTTGCTGCTATCGAGATGCGTCTGGATGGCCTCACCGAACTGCGTAGCATGCTCCGACTGAGTGAGAGCTACGACCAGATCGAGCAGATCGCTGCCGAGGCCGAAGAGTTGGGCTACCTCCACGAGCATCCTGAGCCACGTGCTGCTCGCCACAAGGGCCGCGGGCCTAAACTCAGCCCCCTCCAACTGGTTTCAAGCGACGGTTGGGCGATCGTTGTTGGTCGCAGTGCGCGCCAGAATGAAGAGGTGACGTTTCGTATCGCACGCCCCGATGATCTTTGGCTACACGCGCGTAACATCCCGGGTGCTCATGTGATCGTGCGTAGCCACGGGCGTGAACCACCACCAACCACCCTCGCCGAGGCTGCCGGTCTGGCTGCCTACTTCTGCCAGGCGCGTGAGGATGCGTCGGTTGAGATCGATATCTGCCGCAGAGCTCTGGTACGCAAGCGTCCTGGTGGCCCCCCTGGCCTCGTTACCTACCAGGCCGAGCGTACGCTTCGGGCGATACCCCGTCGACCGTGGTAGGGGAAGGAGCGACCTATGTCCAAGCACAAACAGCCAGAGCAACGCCATCATCGGGCTGTTGAGCGGCTGATCACCAATCGTCCCGGGCTGGCGCAACTGCACGTACTGCTACCGCAGGTCTGGGCTGAGCGCAAACATTGGCCGTGGCTGCTCCCTCTGGGTATGTGGCTCTTCGTGCGGGTCTACCGCCACGAGCGCCGCAAGCGTCCCTGATTGAGTGGTTCGCTTTCGGCTGCGCCGACTCTGGCGCTACCAGGGGGAGGTTGGAGTTTTTTGTGGAGGGCTGCGCCCTCCACCCCTCCCGTAAGGGATGGTTCGCTTTCGGCTGTGCCGACTCTGGCGCTACCAGGGCTAGGTTGGAGTTTTTTTGTGGAGGGCTGCGCCCTCCACCCCTCCCGTAAGGGATGGTTCGCTTTCGGCTGCGCCGACTCTGGCGCTACCAGGGGGAGGTTGGAGTTTTTTTGTGGAGGGCTGCGCCCTCCACCCCTCCCGTATGGGCTAGATCTTTTTTATGGCGGGCGAAGCCTTCCACTCCTCCCACTAGATCCTAGCGCAGATGAAGCCTAAACCAGTGCACCTGCTCCTGAGCGGCGTAGCGCTGGTTATCCTCACTCATCAGGCCATGACCCTCATCGACAAAACGAACCATGCGCGCTGGCAGATCGCGGTTGGCGAGCTGCAGGTGCAGGTTCTCGTTCTGTACGATCGGTAGGAAGTCATCAACACCGTGGAAGGTGAGCAGTGCGGCTCTGATCCGGGCAGTGTTGTAGACTGGTGAGTCACGGCGGTACTCTTCGGTCAGGATGTAGGGTGGTAGGCCCATCATGTATGGGGCGAGTGACGTATAGCCACGGCTCCACTCTGTGAAGAGATCGACGAGGGCGCACTGGGGGTTGGCCGCCGCGTAGAGATCGGGGTGGCGTACGAGGCTCTGGAGGGTAAAGTAGCCACCGTAGGAGCAACCGGTGATGCCGAGCTTAGCTGGACTCGTCCAGCCACGCCGGATCATGTCGCGGGCAATGGCAGCCTGCTCATCAATATCGATCGCGCCGAAGTTCGTGCCGTCAACCAGGCTGTTGAAGCTCGCCGCTGTAGCCCCTGGCCGTCCTGCAACGGGGGTCACTAGGAGCGCCATGCCCATGCCGGGCAGCAGAGCGAAAGGCGCTTCAACACTGGTCGACCAGCTGTTGTTCATTGGAGCGCCCGGTCCCCCTTCCTGCCAAATAACGATGCGCGTGTTGCGCGGGGGGAAGGGCGCGTCTGCTGGCTGGATGAGCGTACCCTCGCGTACGACACCACTAGGGAGGGTAAAGCGGACGGGATCCTCACGGAGATTAGCGAACTGGCGCAACGCCTCATTGAGCCAGGTCAAGCGAACCAGGCCCTGACCATCCCAGCCCATGCGGTAGAGATCGGGTGGGTTACTGAATGAGGCGTGGGTAAAGACGAGCTCACGGCTCTGATGAGTCGTCATGACGTTATAGTAGCTCCCGGCACGGTCGGAGATTGTACGTAGTTCGCCACTGACGCGGTTCCAGTAGTAGACGTGTCGATTGAGGCCACTGGCACGAAAGATGATCTCATCGGACGAGACCAGTTCGGCCCGTACACTAGCAGAGGCACTCCCACTGAAGCGGTCGCTGGTAAGCCGACCAGTTTCGCGCAACTCACGGTTGTAGAGGCGGAGCTCGAGGCGCTCACTGAACTGGGGTGTATAGATGGGATAGGTACGCCCGCGTAGGCGTGCCGGGTACCAGGCAGTGACGAGGAGGGTCTCACCGTCGGGTGACCACCCTTCGGCGCGGAGGATTGGGGGCGCCGAGCCAGCCTCCGGGCGGAGGATGCGCACCTCACCGGTGAGGATATCCACATCGTAGCTGTTGTTGTTCTGCAGGATCGGGTTGAGCTCCGGTGGCAGGTTGCCGGTCACATCACGGTAGATCTCATCGGAGATTCGTGCGCCATCAAAGGTAGGGCGTTGATCTTCGTAATCAGCCAGCCCGTAGATCGAGAAGGCTAAGCGGCGCGAATCGCTGCTCCAGGCTTCACCAAAGATGGTCGAGGCCTCTGAGATGGTAGTGACATAACGTAGCTCTGGGTCGTCGGTGGTGGCCAGCACCAGATCGAGGGTACGTGGGGTAGTTGCAAGTAGCCCCTCTTCGCCCTCCTCCCAACCCCAGATGCGCTGGAGCAGTGGGTGGTTGCGTGCTCGGTCAACGCTGCGCTGAACATGTTGAGAGGATGTGTGCTGTTCGAAACGCGTTTGACTGGGCAGCGGGAAGTTCACCCGCACGCCAACAGCGCGCAACATCTCCTCGTCCATCCCTTCTTCCTCTGGTAAGAGCACCAGTAGGAGTTGGCGCAGGTCTGGTGCTACCGAGACGATCGCCGTTCCCGCGGGAATGGATGTTCGCTCGAGACGAATATCCAGGCTCGTCCGATCGATCAGCATCCGAACCAGGGATAGCTCCGGGTCACTGGTACCAAGATCGACGGCCAGTACCCCGAGCGTTTCAGCATCAAGCCAGTGGAAAGCACTAAAACCCACGAAGGGGAGGGGGACGAAGCGTTCGAAGTAGAGGGGGTCGATCGGGCGTAGCGCGCCATCGGCAAGGTCGAGGAGCGCCAGCCCCTCATCTGAGTCGATCAACAGACTTTCGTCATTAGGACTGACGGCGCTGAGGGGTAGTGGGAAGTCGGAACTCTGGAGGCGGCTAATCCGTTCAACCTCCTCAGAGTCGAGGAGATCGGCAGGCGGATCATCACTGGGATCAACCAGGATCACTCCATTTGATAGTGGCCGCGCCTGTACCGGGGCAATGTTCGCGATCAGGGCCAGGAACACAAGCGTAACTACCCATAGCGGGGGACGCAACATCTCCTGCTCCTTTGGCGACTACAAGCTCCACCAACGAGGTGTGGTGGTATGGCCAAATCATACCAGAGTTTGGAGGGAACTGGTATACTAGGGTAGGTTGTAGCTGTTCACTTTTGGGTTAGGCTAACCAGTCAACCACGGGAGGTTGACCTAACAGACGGTACGTTTTTCTGATGTAAGCTAGGCTGAAATCAGCGCTCTGATCGAAGGGCATGTTGAGCGGATCGCTACCGGCTAATGTGAGCCTCTTGCCGATCTCTTTGTTGACCTGCACCGTGAACGCGGTGCATCACGTGCAAAGTGCCACCATGCGGGCAGCAAGGACGGAGCAGGGGTGCCCTCCCGGAACTAGGATCGGCCTGGAAGACACGCCAGGAGGTTACTATGACGACACTGACCATTGAATTAGCTCCGGATGTCTATGAGCTGTTACGCACTGAAGCTCGGCAGCGCGGCAAAGCGGAGCATGAGATTATTGAGCAGTTCCTCGTTGAGCGACTCGCAGGAGAAACGTCGACGTCACCCCATGTCGTCTTGGCACCGGACGTGCAAGCACTCCTAACCCAGATGACCGAAAGCGAGATGATTGTGCCACCGCAAGGCACGGCTGCGGATGCTGTTCGGCTTCTGGAGTCGTGGAACGCAGCCGATGGCGTTGCCGAGGACGAAGAGGGTGAGGGTACCTGGGATGATGTGCTACGTGCGATTGACACCAATCGTGCCGAATACCGCAAACTTTTTGCTGATCGTGATGCACAGCTATGAGCCGGATCATGCTGCTAGATGCTGGCCGCGGCCTCTCGCCTCCCGCCCCGTTGGGAGGAGGGGCTTGTCCCCGGGGAGGTGTAGAGGGTTTCGCCCTCCACAAAAGACCCCAACCCAGTCCTGGTACCGCCAGAGTATCACGCCGGCGCAGCCGGAGGTGAACCATCCCTAAAGACAAGCACTCTATGAGTAGTATCAACTGTAGCGAAGCTCGGCGGATGATCAGGAGTGGTTTGCGTCCCGGCCCGGATGAGCCACGGCGAGCAGTGCTCGGTTTCCATCTCGTGGG
>CAIWUD010000413.1 GCA_903915775.1 uncultured Chloroflexota bacterium
TGAACTGTTTCGCCGACTCTGTATCGAAGCCGATCTACTAGCGAACGAGCAGAGCGAACAACTGGACGCCGCTCTTGAGAGTGCCGAACTTCTGTGCCAACAAGAGTTAAGTGGTAGGTTTCGCGATCTGCGCGAGAAGCGGGATGATCTTAAGAAACGTATCCTCAGTGAGCAACGCGCCGCCGCTGCCGAAGATGAGCACAGAAAGTTGATCGCTCGTCGTAATGAGACACTGGCTGAGGCACAAAGAGCTGAGTTAAAAGGAGAGATTGCTGAAGCTCTGGAAGCCTACCGGAGAAGCGCTCGCGTCGAATTGCCTGATGGTGACGAGATGCACAGGAAGTGGTTGCATCACCGAATCAACTCCCTTGGTTGCCAGTTAGAACTTGAGGAGATAGCCAAGCAGGCTGAGGGCCTGAGTAGAGAGAGTTTTGAGGATGCAGGAACTCAGTTTGCTCGCATTGTACGCCGTGCCTGTGCCCTTGCACCAGAGATAGGATCGCTTTTCAAAGCTCTTGAAAGCTACGGACGTGATAAGACGCTGGATCAGCAAATTACTCAAATTACTACGCTGCTTCAGGAAGAGCTGGGCAGACAGATGAATACTCTTCAGGATTATGTGAGAATGTTGCATGGAGGAGACGAAACACAATCACACTTACAAGATCTTCTGGAATTGACTACTAAAATTGATCGCTCCCTTGATAAGCTTCGAGTGGAAGTTGGGAAAGCACAAGCTTCATCACAAGATCTCCCCAATCCTCTCGAACCTATCCGACCTAGTGTCGTCATGGGCGATCCCGATGGCGTACGTAGGCTCATAGAGTGGGGGTCGTTGATAGAGGCAGAGAAGCGTATTCAAGAAATGAATGCTGGCGAAGATAAAAATGAACTAGAAAAAATGATTAAGCAGCGCCGTAATGCAGCTTCATCTTATAAAAATAGCATCGAACGTCATCTCAAAAATGGAGATTTTGAACAAGCTGCTAGGAATATTCGTGTAGCCATAATATTAGATCCTGAAAGTGATAAGCACTTTGAATCGATTAAACAAATTCTCGAGAAGATTCGCGAGGAATGGAAAGAGTTTGACAACAAGATAGAAGCAATCTCGAAGAGACCAGATGAAAACATCTGGAATGGTATCGCGAGAGTAGTTGGGTCGCCACAGTGCCAACAGTTCTTCTCAATTATCGACGATACGAAGGTTCGGCGACCATCTGCACGATGGGAACGGGCTGAACTCGAGGCACTGATGCACATGCAGCACATCGCAACTTGTGCAGCCCACCTCAGCACTGTAGCTCCCGGTGCAGAGTATAACCAGGCATTGGTTAACCTGCACAACGCTCTCAAAAAAGAAAGTTCTCAACAGGATCTTCTTCCCAATATCCGCAATCGGCTTAACGAGATTGTTAGTATTATCTAAGTAGACCCAGTTTAAATCATTCCCTGCAGAGCGAGTAGCGTGGAGTCGCGTTTTGCCCTGGTGCAGCGTGAATATGAGGATATTCTGTGACAAACTATCTTGACCAGCAGAACACCAAGGTGGGTGAGCTCCAACGCAATGTTCGTGAACTGATCACAGCAGGGGGCAGTTGGCGTAACGTTGAGCATACCCAAAAAGGCCGAGAACTGCTACGAGAGCTGAGAGATGAAGAGTCAAGGCTGCTCCGTCAGTGGCATGCGACACTATATAAACCGCAACCCAATGGGAAACAGCTGACCGAGATTATCAAGACAGCACACCAACTCTCGAAGCTACGGCGTGAGATGGATGAGATGCCTCCTACCAGAACTGAGGGTGGGCCAACCGCTCGCCGGGCCGCCTATCTGGTCAAGGCTGGTCACTCAGAAGAGGCCTTTCACCTGCTCGCAGAGTGCGGTGAGGAGGCTGCAAGCGCCTTTAATAAGGATCAATCCAAGTCTCGCCGCGACACCCTGTGGCGGTTTATCACTCTCATCGGTGTGTTGATGCTGAACCTCGTTATGTTTGGCTTGATCGTTAACGCCCGCATACGGTTAGAAGACCTGACTCCGCCCGTTACTACGCCGACTACCGTGCCCCAACCGACCGCCACGCCCCAACCGACTACCGTGCCCCAACCGACTACCGTGCCCCAACCGACCGCCACGCCCCAACCGACCGCTCAGTCGATGATCGAACTGGACAAGCCAGAGTTGGTACTCTCACTGGAAGAAGGCAAAAATCTCCCTCCAGGGTTTACGCTCCAACTCAACTTCAGCCGCCACTCTTCTGTAACATCAACGCAGAGCTTCTCAACCACATACTCAATCACAGGTACCAATGAACTACCAGAAGGTTGGTTTGCCTCACTACTAGACGACAAGCAGCTAGAAGATCTCGCGAAATTAGTCACGGAACCTGGCTATTTTTTTCAACTCGAGGTGTTTAGCTCTTCAGCTGATGGGGAAAGTCCTCTATTACTAGAGCGAATGATCAGTGCTCCTGAGTGCAGTTTAGGTGAACTAGTAAATAAAGATTATGAAAACTTTATTACTAAAACAGATGAAGCATTTTTTGCTAATCTTTTTTCTGATCATGAACTTGGCAATCCAATTGACCTTTTTGTAGCGAGTAGCGATCGGTTGCTTGTTCTCTGGGCTCGCACCAATGCCCGAAAAGAACTCGTCTACCGAGTTCGTGTACTGTCTGAACCGTCTCCGGTAACTTCTGTTACTCGAGCACCAGCGGGAAGGGAAGGCTGGATATTGGCTGAGCTTGTCGATCCATGTCGATGAATGGCAATCGGAGTCGGTAGTGATGACATCTATATGATCGGCTATGGGAGTGGACTAGGGCTGTAACTATGAGCATCGAAGAAGAAATTCGCCAACATCTCACCTCTGGTAACCAGAAGTTAGGGCATGATCTCGACGGTGCTGAGCAGTCCTACCGGAAGGCAATGGATCTAGCTGACCGGCACAGGCATAGCGCGCTCGCTCGATCAGCCTTTGATGGTCTGATAAAAGTAAGAAATGCCCGCAGCACAGCATCCTCACCAACCCCGGCCAAGTCTCCTAGCACCAAGCTGTCTCCAACCGACCTCGAAACCGAACTCCAGAAGACCCATAGTGAGGAACGGCGGTTAATTCTGCTTAAACTACTGATCGAGGCTGGTGTTCACAAAGTCAGTGATGCCTCGACACAAGAACAGTACAACAAACTGTTAGAAGATCTGCGGCAGCGACTCCTACGCCAAGCCAAGTTAGTTGCTAGTGAAGGCAATACTCTTATCAAGGGAATTGAGATGCTAGAGGGCGAAAGTGTTATCAGGAGTGCCCATGGCGAGGAGGCGGCTGCTCGTGCAGTTGTGAGCGATCTCCAGAATGGCGCTGTAAAGGAAGCACTTGAGAAGTATCGAAAGCTTCGCGAGACAGTGCCTGTAACTAGAGATAGTGCCGGTGATGGTCTACGTTTGACGTCAGACAGCGGTGAGAATAGCACTGAAGTTGGAAAACAGAATCCCCAGATATCCGTCGATGATCAAACCACCACGAGGGTCACTCAGCTTATCGCTCGAGCCGATGCACGTCTCCGGCGTGAGACAACGAACAACTACAAAGAGGCCCTCACCCTCCTGGAAGAAGCTCTGGGCTTGAGTGAATCGAACCCGGCGCTCAAAAACCAGATTGAGCAACGGATATCTGAAGTCCAGGGGCGCTACGAGGAGTTCAGGGCTAAGTTTGGTGAACTGATCACCGCTCGGCAACTCGACAAGATTGAGGAGGAGTTAATCACGCTCCAACAGCTGATCAATAGTGGTAGGAGCATTGGTCCTGATGGAGAAGATCTCGTTGATCGGCTAGCAGCACTCTTCGGAACCTTGCGCACACGGCTACTACGCGTAGCAACCGAACGAATAGCACTCGTTGATCAGCTGCTAATAAGCGGCTGCGACTACCTAAACCAGGCGTCCCTTGAACGGGCCAGGGGACACCTCGACGCAGCAGTGCGCTTGCTATACGGTGAGGAGATCGGTAACTTGGCGGCGGCAGTGACAACGCCACGTGAGGGGAGCGGTAGCTTAGCGGCGGATAGTGCTGCCCGCACTGCTGCAATTCAGGGGTTGCGCAGCGATCTCCAGAAACACCCCGACATACGCTCCCGTTTGAGTGATTACGAGAAACGGCGCACGGAGATTGAAAGCGTGATGGATCTGATCATTCGCTGTGCACCGATCTATGGCGAGGCAGAACGCTTCTACAACGAGGGTAACTATCAGCAAGCCCACGACCGAGCACGCTATCTCACGCAGTTCGTCGGCGAGCAGATGCGCAGCCGCCTGATTACCCTGATCGAAGAGCAAGCAAGGGAGAAGCGAACCAACGAGCTGCGTCCTAAGCTAGAGATAGTCGTGGAACGAGCCAAGAAGGCCCTATCCGCTGGCGATATTGCCAGTGCCGAACATGAGGTTGAACAGGCTCTTCTCATCGAACCCACATTTCAGAGCGATGAGATCGAGCAACTTCGTGCTACAGCGCGACAGACACGTGAGGATGCGCGGAAGCGCGATCGAGAACTGAGGGATGCGCTAAGCAGCGTAGAGCAGTTGCGTAGGAAGGGTGGTCTGGAAGAGGCCGAGGTTAAAAGCCGTGAGCTACTACGCGACTGGCCAGGGCATAGCGCAGCACAAGCATTGCTCGATAGGATCCTCTACGCTCGAGTTGATCAAATGGTGGGTTCCGTGGAGCGTGCGATCGGAGGTATCGATATTAAGCTGCTCAAACAGCTCGGTGAAGAGTTGGTTTCTGTGCGAGGTTCTATCAATGAAGTTGGTGATTTAGCACAACAGCGGAGGCTTGCCGAACGCTACGAAGAGACGAAGGGCAACCTAGAAGAACGTATCAGGTCGTTGGAAGACGCGGAGCGTCGGAGGAGACGCTTTGACGATGAGCTTGAAGCAGCAGAGCGGTACCTCAAGCTAGAGCAGTTTGAGGATGCTGAGCGCTGCCTCCAAGAAGCCCGTCATAACGTTGTCGACGGACAGGAGACCCGTCACATCCGCCAAGAAACAGAGCTCAGAATAGCCTGGACAGCTTTCCTCAAGCGTAAGCTGCAGCAGGCTCTCAATCAACAGCCAGCACAACCCGACACCGTTCGCGAATTAGTTGAAGCGATCAAACGGCGCGGCTTTGATGACTCGAAAACCGGCGCTGGGGTGCTGCTGCGGCAAGCTTCAGAGTTCCTGAGTCGTGTTGAGGCAATCAATGCACTCAACCGAGGTGACTTTGCTAAAGCCATCGAGCTACTCAGCAGCACCAATCTCGCAGATCAAGCGATGAGGGATCTACTAGCTACAGCTCTGAGGAGTGAAATCCAGCGACTGGAAAGCGACCGGGATTGGGCGAAGTTGATCGAGCTACTGCAAGATCGCGGTACGGACTATACCAGTTCAATTCGTCATGCCCGTGGCGAACTAGCCTTGGAGGAGGCTACGAAACTGCTACGTGATGAACAGTTTCAGGCCTGCGAGAGCAAACTTGACGAGGTCGACCGGCAGCAATCTTCAACGCTTACTGAACGTAGCGGCAAACTTCGTACCGATCTAACCCGCGCTCGCGAAATTTATCGCCGCATCGAGCAACTCGTCGATAAACCGCGCGCTCTAGCGAGCCGTCTCCTTGCCAACAACGATCGTGTTGAACTCCTCGGAATGATTACTATCCTCAAACAGGCTTTAGCCGATCAAGACCTCAAACCGGACGCCCTACAACGCGGGGGGATCCAAAAGCTATGCCTCGCTTACGAGCAACGTTATGGGAGTGTTGTCGCCGCCGAGCGCCAGCAACTGCTCAGGCAAGGTAGAGAGTTACTCAAGGCCGATAAACTTGCCGAGGCACTCGAGAAGTTTGGCGAACTGCACAAGATCACGCCGGGTGGCAGTGACGCGGAGGCCCAGGAGGGAGTCTCCCAGGTAAAACAGAGAGCGGACGAACTGCGTCAAGGGCTGGTCGAAGATGTTCGCCAGCTGCTTAACCTGGGTCAGAATGGTCAACGTGGTGTACGACCTGCGCAGATTAGCGACTCAATCGCGCGTGCCGAGAAGCTCCGTTCGATCGATCCAAATTCGGCTGATGTTCAGTTAAATACGCAGATTGGTCACTTAAAGGAAGCAGAGCGGCTCTGTAGTCAGGCTGACGAAGCACTCAAGAACGCTCGCAGACGCTGGGCCGACCTACGAGCTACTGCCATCGATGGTGCCGATCTCAACTCCAGAGATTTTGAAGGTGACATTGAACGGGCCGTCGGTCTCTTCTCTAGCAAGACCTACATCCATATCGAGCTTGATCGCAGCAGCGTTGAGAGCGTGCCCCAGCGATTCAGTCGTGATCTGAAAGACCTGAGAGATGCTACAAGCCACCAGAGAGAGTTCCAACAGTCACTGAATCGGGATCCGTACAACCCCGACGAACTGGTAAACATTTTTGAGCAACTCGGGAGAGTTGAGAAGCGGCTCTATGAGACAACGATCAGACTGATCGACAACGATCAAGTTACGTCACTACACCGACCAACGACGAACGATGATTGCTACCCACGGCAGAACAGAATCATATCACAGATCAGTGATCAGATCGGAATTCTGTATCAGAACGAAATCGGTTTATCCGATCTGGAGCAACTTCGCGCCAATTTGGAGCGCCGCTCGGGGCTCGAGGGGCTGTTGAAACGGCTTGATCCAGAAGGACGTTTCAGACTGTCACCGCCTACCGTGGGAACAGGGCGGTCGCTCACACCAAAGCAACTGCAAACTTGGCAACAGGCGTTTGAGGAGGGTAAACAGCAGATCGGTCAAGCCCAAAAGGCCAAGGAAGAGGCAGAACAGGCGGAGCAGCGCAAGCTCCTGCTTCCTGCCGAAGAGGCGTACGAACGATCCAAAGCAGCCTATCAGAAGGCGGAGCAACTCCTTAATGATCTGGCACAACTCAATCCTGAACACTCAGCCCTCAAGTCGATGAGTGAACATGCGCGTACCCACCTGGCTGATGCCAGTACGCAGATTGGCAAACTAGCTGATTGTGTCGAGCGTTGCCGCAAATCCAGGCAGCAAGCCGTGGATCTCATTACTGCTGCAGAGCAGGCGCTGGATAGAGGCGACAAGGATGACGCTCTAGAGAAGGCTAGTAAGGCCCGAAACATCGATCCTGCCCTCAGCGAGCGTGCTGATACGCTCCTTAGGGCTGTCAATAGTAACCAGGATCCGGATGAGACTAGTTCCAGAGTGTTTCTGGTTGTCATCCTACTAATTCTCGCTGCTGCTGTTAGTCTTGGCATCGTCTTTGGACCCGGTCTCTGGGCGTGGTTGAGCGAGTTCCTCTTTCCAGTAACCATACTTATTAGCTGGTGAGTTCGATGCGCTGCGCAATTCTCAGTGATATCCATGGTAACTTACCTGCTCTCAATGCGGTATTTGCCGATATGGACGAACAAGATATTGATTACATCTTCTATCTCGGTGATGCTGTGGGTTATGGTGCCGATTTCGCAGCTGTGATCGCATGCCTGCATGAAAAAGTCTCCAGCTTACCATGCCGTGCTGATGGCCGTGAGCGCGTTTCACCCATCTGGTTAGCGGGTAATCACGAATGGGGATTGCTTGGACGTGCCGATGAAAGGCTCTTTAGCCAGGACGCCCTCACTGCCCTCCAGCGAACCCGTGCGGAGCTCTCACGCAATGAACAAACATTACTAGCTCAACTGCCTCAGCGGATTGAGCTCCAACTCGAAGATCTACAGATCACCCTGACCCATGCCTCAGCCAGAGATCCGGTAGGGACGATGCACTACATAGATAACGCAGCGGCAGCTGGCGAGGATGCTGCACTGATCCCCGGTCAGCTTGGCCTTGTTGGTCACACCCATCAACCATCAGCCTTCTACGAAAATGGCCTTCAGCTTAATGGGCGTCGCATCTGGACAGCCTGGGATATGCCCGACGGGTCCAACGCAACCTTCACGTTTGCTACGCACCGGGCTATTCTCAACCCCGGAAGCGTGGGTCAACCCCGAGATGGCGATCCCCGCGCTGCCTACGCTCTACTCGACGTCAACGAGCGCAACTTCACCGTGCGCCGCGTCCCCTACAACATCCATGTCGCCCAATTTCGCCTACGAAATTGGATCGGTGATCGCCTTCCCAATATCGACACCCCAGGTGGACTTGCAGGCAGACTCGCTGTCGGGCTCTAAAACATAGACCGCTACCTAAGGCACGTTTCGGATCAACTAGACCGTTCGACAGGAGGTGTGGAGGGCTTCGCCCTCCACAAAAGACCCAACCCGGCCCTGGGATCGCCAGCGTATAAGGCCGGCACAGCCGAATTTAAACCATCCCTAATCGTAGCAGGCATCAACAAGGAGAGGCTTCTGTGAGCACCGTTGAACTTTTCTTCTACCTGCCCGAAGACGCCACTGACGAAGAGCGAGACAGGGTTCGCGACTATTTCCATCGGAAGGAGCAGGAGATATCTGAAGCATATGTGTATGGGCTTCGGGTGGTTAGCTCAAACGAGGCAAGAGGTGGATCTGATCTGCAGGCAATCTTGGTTCTCACCAAGGACACGATAGAAATAGTAAATGGGGTAGGAGGTATTGTATTGACGTTCCTTATGGTCTACAAACAGGTTAGGGAGCTCTTTCCGCGCATAAAGGTTACGGGAAGAAATTCACGGGGCAGAGAGAAACCGATCGATACTTATGAACAAGCCGAAGGGTTGATTGAGTCCA